>JBDSEJ010000393.1:0-1503 GCA_039920105.1 Candidatus Nitrotoga sp.
ACCCGTCTTCAGCGGGTTTTTTTACAATATTTTATGTCTCTATTTATTTCAAACTTTATTTGATATATGCCGATGCTGGTGTATTTTCATCAAAGGTAATGCTCAAATAAGTTTTTAAAAAAATTCAATGATTCCGTCCACAAAAAAATTACGGAACTCATTAAAGCGTCAAATAGTCAGCTCATCGCTACTGGGTTTGTATTTAATGAGTTCGTTGGTTTCGGCCATGGACGAAGATATAACCCTAGAAAGTGTAATAGTAGAAGCTTCTCGTACAAGCCAATTGGGCATTGCAGATTCGGCCAATTCCGGGGTTGTCACAAAAGAGCAGCTGGCTGCACGTACCATTTACCGTCCCGGCGAGTTGCTGGAAGCAACACCCGGCCTCATCGTTAGCCAGCATAGCGGCGAAGGGAAGGCCAATCAGTATTATTTACGCGGATTTAATCTCGATCATGGAACGGACTTGCGTACAACCGTCGATGGCATGCTAGTAAACCAACGCAGCCATGGGCATGGGCAAGGCTGGACTGATGTTAACTTTATAATTCCTGAAATTTCTAATCAGCTTGAATACAAAAAAGGGCCGTTTTATGCGTCTGAAGGCGACTTTTCTTCCGCAGGTGCGGTAAGCGTCGTGTACGCCAATAAACTGGAAAAGGGAATTGCAAGCATCGGCATGGGCCAGAATGGCTATCGGAGGACTTTTCTCGCTAATTCCCCTCATATTGCTGATGGACATTTACTGTACGCCATCGAATTGCTTCATAACGACGGACCGTTCACTCGGCCGGACGATTATCAAAAATTGAATGGTGTCCTGCGTTATAGCGAAGGAGACGTTGCAAACGGTTTTAACATTACCGCCATGGCCTACAAAGGGAAATGGAATGCGACTGATCAAATCCCGAAAAGGGCAGTAGAAAATGGGTCAATCTCGCGTTTTGACACCATTGATCTGGCAGACGGCGGTCAATCTCATCGCCATAGTCTTTCAGGTGAGTGGCACAAAACATCGGGTACGGCGTTTACCAAAGTTAATGCCTATGTCATTTCCAATATGCTCGATCTTTATTCCAATTTTACTTATTTTTTGGATGATCCGGTAAACGGGGATCAATTTAATCAAGCGGATAAACGAATGACCAGCGGATTGAACATGAGCCATTCCTGGCAAACCCCATTATTAAATCATGAATCAGTAAATACGGTTGGCTTACAACTTCAAAACGATAATATTTTTAATGGTCTGCATAACACTGTTGCAAGACGACGGCTATCTACTACACGACAAGATCACATTGTTGAAAGCAGTGCCGGGATCTATTTTGAAAACGCGACACGATGGAGTAATAAATTCCGTACTTTAGCCGGGATACGTCATGACTTTTACCGTTTTGACGTCAACAGTAACAATCTAGCTAACTCGGGCAAAGGAAATGACACCATTGCCAGTCCTAAGATTGCTCTGATTTTTGGTCCTTGGGCCAAGACCGAATATTA
>JBDSEJ010000394.1:0-2073 GCA_039920105.1 Candidatus Nitrotoga sp.
CACAATAGTATTGCCGTTATTCTCCGCAAGATTGGTGAAGCAGTCGGCATGGCGGCACCTCCAGTCGCACCTGTAGCGGTAACTGCTGCGACTGAGGCGCAGGAGTCCTAATTAAAGGGGTTTACCCCAGATAGCAGCCTACTCAATCGTTAACCTTTGGAGCGCAAATTGCTAAATCTTAAAAATGGAATCTTCATTGCATTATTGCTTATAAGCTCTTCAGCATGGTCATTTATGCCGGCGGCGGGGATGTGGGGTATTGATAGTGAAGACAATGGCAAGCCCGGCAGGGGCTTCCAGATAGAAGCTGAAAACGGAATAATTGTTTTTACATACTTTGGATATCGTCCTGATGGGAGTAGCACATTCAATTATGCGTCCGGCCCAATCGTAAATAACACTTTCACTGCATCACTCCTTAACTTGCAGGGCGGCACATCACTTGGAGGAGTTCATCAAGACGCTGCCGTTATTGACCCGGCTGGCACAGTTACGATTAATTTCACTAGCGGGAAGCACGGATTTATTTCATTGCCAGGCGAACCGCAGAGAGCAATTTCCAAGAGGCTGTTCGGATATGCTGATGGGCCGGATGGGTTGTTGGGGACGTGGTTGTTTACGATGGTGATAGAACAAACTCCTTTTTCAGAGGTTAGAAATTTGTCTGTTAACGTTGGGAAGTCTACTGCTGACGGCAACGGGATTGTTACTACACCCTCATCAAATTTTGCCTGTGAATTACAAATTTCTGGTGTTTTGGCTGGAATGGTCACATGTTTTAACTATCCTCAAGTCGAGGGCGCTCAATCTTACTTACTTAAAGTATCTGGCGACAAAGGATATGGATTGGCATTATTCCAAATATCTTCTACCTCTTTATCTGTGCCTCAATCTGGATATGGATCAAGGTTAACAACAAAAAATGGCATCAAGACCGGATTAAATGACGGAACGGAAGCAACTTTATTCGTTAAGTCTAAATTATCTCCTTCCCTAGTGCCAGATCAAGCCAGAGAGCAGATAACAACAGAAAAATCATTATCCGCAGAAGATTCAGAAAAAGTTGCGGCGCTCGAGGCATGGGCTTCCGAAGCACAGTCGATCATGCAGCCGGTGCAGTAGTCACGATGTTTTAATATCATTCCAATGAGATATAGGGGGGTGGAGTCTCTGGCGAATCAACCTCTCTATACCAGTCAAAAGCTCTTAATTAAGCTAACCCATAACTTCACAAGAACGCTCTCTTAATCGATATGGTTTTAACGAGGGGGCCAGTTTCTCCTGTCGGTCAAATAGCGTTAGCATCATTATGTTGACTTGCGACGACAGTAACGCCATGCCTACGAAGCCTGGTTTCAGTAGATAATTGCCTTAATGCTTTCAAGACGCCAACAATAGTTCCTGCACTTCAAAATTGATCTCCCATTTTACTCAAATAGTTTTTTAACGTTTATCCAAGAAAACCATTCCGTTGTCATCGCAATGACTATCAATATAAATAGTATGGCTATAAGAACTATCGTTCCAATCGCCTTGTAATCCCGGGTTTTAACCACATTCTTTTGTTGATCTTCACCTTGCATTATTCATTACCTCATATGGTTGATTTTCATCTTTGGCAAAATCCGTAGCGCATAAAAAGCACTTATACTTAATACTTTTTTTACCATGTAAGTAACACCAGATCAATTTGTCTGACCACTAACAACGCAATCCGCGTGAATAAAAAAATTTAGGCATCCATTTCTTTTTCTTACTATTCATGCCTGCGAATAGCGCTTCGCTTTATACACAGTTAGTGAGGATAGCGAGTTGAAAAACTAGTATAGGAATCATTATACTCTTCAGCAACAAGCAAAGATTGGTCTCAGAAGAGTTGGATGTTATAGAGTTAGATGTTAAATAGCGGACAATCGGAAAGTTATTCTGCCCCGTCACTTTTAAATAGGGCGCGCTCAATAACCAACTGCAACACCATAGAGAGGTTAAGGTGTTGCGATGGAGAAATCAGAAAGGCATTACACGCATTTGAATGCCGAAGAACGGGCGATGATTATGCTGATGAGGCAAGAG
>JBDSEJ010000395.1:0-3691 GCA_039920105.1 Candidatus Nitrotoga sp.
AAATACAATTCACGTTTTAAGCAACTGCCATTACATAGATGGTGTCATTAAACTGCACAAGTCCTGATAGCATCCAAACTGTCCTGCCAATCCATCCAGCATCATATTCACCGCAATCGCGATATACGGGATCAGAACATATCTACAAGGCTTGCCGCCATTTGCTGCCGCGTAGTCCTAAGCACTCTTGCACCACTTGATTGCTGCTTCTTTCTTGGCTAGAACAGTGGCCCGCTTACTCGGCGGCGCGATTTCTGTGATGCGATCCAAAATTTCCAGCGAACGTCGCTGCGGTGCGCGCAAACTCAATGCCCGCAACCGAGCGGACGATATGCGCAAAACTCATGCAGCATCCTTATGTTGAATCTCTGCCGCCGTCAGCCGAACAATCTTATGATTCCGGAATACCACAATCGCAGTATCTGTTTGAATCGCCTGTTTGCGCGCTGAAGCCGCCGCCCGCTGCATTGCTGCTAAAGATGTGGTGATGTCTTTATCCTTGGCTTTGCTCAATTCCTGTTGTGTCATTATTTTTCCCCCCACTCCATCAATTGCGGCTCTTCGCCGGAGTTATCATACAACGCCCACGCATCAACCAATGCACGGTAATGCTGATCAAAATTCTTCCGCCCGGAAGCGAATCGTCGGCGGATCACCGGCTCCGGAATATTATGCCCACCTTGTTTCACCCGCTCCGCCACCCGCGCTATCGCAAACTCAACGGAAACCGTTTCCGGTGCAAACGGCGACAATCCAGCGGCAATTAATCCACATTGATGACGCGCGGACAATGCGCCTCTTCCGGCAAGAAAGCGCGAGCAAAAGTTGTTTTCCCTGCTCCATTCGACCCGGCAATGATGATGATTTTTTCATTCTTTTTCTTCATTCGCAGATTGCGCAGATTCATGCAGATTATTGTTGAGGTTTGAATCTGCGCTAATCGTCGTAATCTGCAGACGATCATCTTTGACTCTAAATTTAGCGTGATAACTCTTCGCCGGGTCTTCCAGCAAAATGCGCGGCTCCAGCTTGGGCCGGACGTCCGTGCCGATCCAGGTGAGTTCAGTTTTTGGAGTTTTTTCATTAGAAGAATGTGGTGCAGCGCACCGTAACATCATTACGGACACAGAACATGTCAGGCGCATCAGGTGTGTTGGCGTTGCTAGGATTAAAGCGCGTTTTGGTCTTCAAGCCGAGACGCATAGCATTACTGGAATCTGTATGAAAAACAACAAATCGCTCCCGTGTAATGTTGATTGGCAAGTTACATAATGTATTTGCCAAATCTACGACATATTTCATGAAAGCACGCGTGCTCTTGAACTGTCCAGAATACCCGGATGGCTTATCTGATTTCAGTTCAATATAACAAATATCGAAGCCGGTCACTCCCTTCCTGACAAGCACGGCATCGCAAGCCCTGTTTTGGTCGTACTTGCCGTCATTGGCAAACAAGGGCGACATACAAGCACTCCCCTTATTACGCTTCCGCCCCTCGTCAGTGGACAAGAGTAACATGCCGGGAGCAAGTTCTGAGACGGTCAGTTTTTTGAGTTTTGCTTCCTGTTTTTCTTCGAGCATCGCGTCGGAAACGTGAGTACCATCTGCTTGGATACACCCCAATAACGCACGCAGTGCGTCCAGCTCATCAGTTGATGCCATAGTAAATGGCCTCTTGAATCGCGTTCATTTCATCTATTGTCTCATCGAAACTTATAGCCTCTATGCCGAGAGTCTGGCTTATGTTTGCGCGAACTAATGTCCTGATTTTTGTTTTTCTGGAATAGCCCTGCTTTAGTACTTTTTCATCTCGTGCCATATAAAGCGAAACTTTGTCATAAGCTAGTTTATCCTCTGGTAGATATTCTTTATATTTCTCCCGCACACTATTCAGTCGTTTATCCTCCTGGTTAAACATAATCAGGGTATTAAACTCCTTTACGATGTAATCACTATGGGTCGTAATGAATACTTTCACGCCATGATTGATGAGCGCAACAATGAAGCGAGCTAATCGACGTTGATTTGCGGGGTGCAAATTAAGTTCAGGTTCATCCAGCATCAACATGTCGCCTTTCTTGGCAAAATACTTCAACCAATACCATACGATCAATAGCGAGCGAACCGAAGATGATACTTCGCCCAAGCCCAGCTTTAGCTTGGTGCCGGAGGGCTGAAAGTAAGTTACTCCATCCTTGCTCGTTGCATATGTGCCACCGACAATGCTTTCAAAACGTTTAAGTAATCCTGGTGCCGATTTATACAGATCACCATCTTCCGAGTTAGTGTCTGGCAGCTGATTAACGAACTGAACATTACGCCTAACGGGAAGCGCATAGTCTTGACGACCATATATTGTTTCAAAAACTCTATCTGGTGTGATGCTGTCAGCGCCTTCTTTGTGAGACTGACTTAGTAGTTCAATAATATTGCTCGTCGCCAGATTGAGCTGTTTCCGAAAAGTAGTTGCCCCAGTCCTCTCTGTGCTGGCAATGAATACATCTGGAACAGTTTCTTCCAGCATCATTCCAAACAAACGTTCCTCAATAAACTCTCCGAGAGAAACCATTGACTGTGAGCTTAGTTCATCCGATTTCAGGGCAACAAGTTCAAGTTCGGCTGATTTCGCAGGCTTCGACATGGTTACCAGAAGATTTCCTGTGCCACTTCTCAACTCATTTTTAAATTCACGTTCCTTCCAAGCCAAGCCCAAAGGGATATCGAGGTGAACTGTTAGCTGGGAGAAAAGCTCACTCTTTGACGCCATCATTTCAGGAAACGTGTTTAAAAAATGTCCTAATGCGTTGGAACAAAGCTTAGGCCACTGATCAGCAACTTTTTCATGAAGGTTAATTTTGACCACACCCTTTTCTTTCAGGCTTAACAGATCTCGCTTTAGGTCTATATCAATAAATTTTCTCCATGTAGTCAGAAGACAGTAGATCAAATAAGTGACATATGTCTTTCCTGTATTGTTTTCACCACAAACAACAGTCAGCTCGGCAAGTTCAATTTCAGCATATTCAATTGCCCCAAGATTTTCAAAAGATAACTTCATCGCTTATTCCTCATATATAGCTTACTTATCAACAATGCCTGACATAAGGCCAAATTTAGTGCGGATAGGATATTCGTTGCACGTGGTGCCTGTCTGTACCCGGCTCGTCTATGCTTAACTCTAGATGTTGATGCGTCATTGCCAAGCAGCCCTTCTATTAGATGTCTGAATTATTCTGGCTACGATGTTCGCGTGCAAGTGCTGACTGTAAATGCTGTATCTCAAGAAACTCTCTGCCTTGCAGAACCATCTCCTTAATTGCGCGCCATATCACGCGCTCAATGTCGGCATGAGACATTCCCTTGAGTAGGGTTGCGAGCTTGGTGTCAATTGGCTCGAACTTGCGACGAACACCAGAAAGCTTCAAGCTAAGCAAACGTTTTATTTGTTCAATATTTTGGTAAATCGAAATGTATTGTTTCATCGAACCGTCTCCATACTGGTGGATCAAGCAGGGAGTCATAATTTGTAGTGGCAATCAAAATACTTTGCCCCCGATATCCATCCAACATTTGCAGCATCTTTTCTTTCCTTGTCGAGGTCCACCTGCTTGGTGGAAATCACTATCGACGATTGCCTCCACGCTCTGACGGAAACGCGAACTGGAAGGTACTGGTAGACCATTTCGGTCTT
>JBDSEJ010000396.1:0-2966 GCA_039920105.1 Candidatus Nitrotoga sp.
ATAAAAATCCCTTCATATTTTTATAACTTCCATCCTATTGTCCCGTCGATTGTGCGACACCGCACAGACAATTAAGCCTGATTCAGTCATTTTCCATCCACCTTATACTTCTTGCTATTGAGTGCAACTATTAATACAACCTAGTGAAGATTGAAGTTTGAAGTGAGGTAACTGTGGCGGTTTGACAGACAGAAAAATTCAATCATCTTCTGGACCGATCAATAAAGGAAGAAATTACGGGAAGCAAGAATTGGCTGATCACCAGCCGCGCATGCTGGATAACTAATTTTGCTGACTCTAAGCAAAGAATAGTCAAAGTTTTATATGACATAACTTTAATCCATTAATGCATTATGATTTAGTGTATTGAATACTAATGCAGGTACGTATGTTTAAAAATTTGACCATCAAATCGCGCTTGATTATTACACTTTCAGTTTTGATAGCATTCCTGTTAACAATCGAAATGCTTGGTTTGTTTGGAATCAACAATTCGAACGATGGTCTAAGAAGCGTTTATGAGGATCGCGTAATTCCACTTGCACTATTAGGACATATCAGCTCCCTTTTAGAGCAAAACCGACACGTCATCTCTGATGCTTTACTCACACCCACACCCAAAGTCATAAACAATAATACGGAAATTTTCGAAAAAAACCTCAATGATATTGCCAAAACTTGGGAAAAATATATGGCTACCTATTTGACTCCAGAGGAGGAAATGCTGGCTGATAAATTTGCCGAGGACCGAGAAAAATACGTCCATGAGGGTTTACTGCCGGCATTAGCCGCAATACGTGCAAGTGAATTTAAAGAAGCAAATGAAATTATTGTAAAAGAGATAGCTCCTCTCTATGAGTTAGTTCTGGAAGATATCCATACACTCAATACTCTTCAAATAGACCTAACTAAACAGAAGTATAAAAGTCAACAAAATCAATACGCGAACATTCGTAACATTTATATTGCCTTAATAATTGTTGTACTGGCAATGGCATTATTGATTAGTGTCATATTTACTAGAGCTGTTTTTAAACCGTTGGAGAAAGCAGTAGAGGTTGCTCGTGGCGTTACCGAAGGTAATTTTACGCAGCTAATCGAAGTTCGGTCGATGGATGAAATTGGCCAACTGATGCAAGCCCTGAAAGAAATGAACATTCATCTCATTAAGACCATTAGTAAGTTGCACAATAGCGAAGCATATACCCGCTCCCTAATGAACAATTTGATAGAAGGGGTGATCTCAACGAATGAAAATGGTGTGATTGAAACATTCAACCCGGCTGCGGAGCGTATTTTTGGCTACATCGAAAATGAGGTGTTAGGAGAAAATATTAGTTTGCTGATGCCAAAGTCAAATCGAAATCAATATGATAACTATCTAAAGCACTTTCTGGAATTGGGAGTGGCCAAAACCCAGCTTGGTGTAACCAGAGAGGTGTCAGGCCAGCACAAAAATGGCACTGTGTTTCCAATGGATATTGCGGTGGGGGAAATGCGTTGGGAGGAACACAACGTGTTCACCGGTATTGTACGTGACATCAGCGAACGGAAGTTTGCGGAGGAGCAAAAGGCGCGTCTGATGCAAGAGCTTGAAAGTACCCATGATGAACTGAAAAATTTTGCATATGTGGTGTCTCATGATCTAAAAGCACCGTTGCGAGCCATTAGTGCATTGGCAGGCTGGATTTCACATGATTACTCGGACAAATTTGATGAGGAGGGCAAAGAACATATGCGTCTGCTTATTAAAAGGGTATACCGTATGGATAATCTGATTAATGGAATTTTGCAGTATTCTCGAGTAGGTCAGGTGAAGGAGAGATTGGTCCCAGTGAATCTCGACCAGTTAGTGGGAGAGGTGATTGAATCGCTTTCGCCCCCGTCCAATATCGTGGTTAGTATTGAAAATAAGATGCCGACCATTATGGTAGAACCGACCCGCATGGAGCAAGTGTTTCAAAATTTAATTTCCAACGCTATCAAATATATGGATAAACCACAGGGCGAAATTCACATTAATTGTAGATCAGAGGGAAATGAGTGGAAATTCAGCATCGCCGACAATGGGCCTGGTATTGAACTTCGACACTTTGAAAGAATCTTTCAGCTGTTCCAAACCTTGACGCCGCGGGATAAAGTGGAGGGTACTGGAGTAGGACTTTCTCTGGTAAAAAAAA
Source organism: Candidatus Nitrotoga sp. (assembly GCA_039920105.1). GTDB lineage: Bacteria > Pseudomonadota > Gammaproteobacteria > Burkholderiales > Gallionellaceae > Nitrotoga. The sequence goes on from JBDSEJ010000396.1 coordinate 2,181, forward strand.
TTGTGGAAATGTATGCTGGTAAAATATGGGTGGAATCTAAAGTCGGTGATGGAAGCACATTTTTCTTCACACTGCCCAAAACTATGACAAATAAAGTTTAAATTAGGGAGAAGAAGCGCATGAGGATTACCAACAGACCCATTCTGCTTGTGGAGGATGATCAAGTGGACACTATGACCGTTATCCGTGCTTTAAAAGACATTCACGTAACCAATCCGCTGGTACGTCAGGAAAACGGAGAAGAAGCATTAAGTTATCTGCGCGACCTAAATAACGAAAAACCCTGCATTATCTTGCTTGACCTGAATATGCCCATCATGAATGGCATCGAATTTTTGGAAGTTTTAAAGCATGAAGATCCTTTAAAAAGCATACCGGTGGTCGTGCTTACTACATCCGAAGAGCAACAGGACAAGGTAAACAGTTTCAACTTGGGGGTGGCCGGCTATATGGCCAAACCAGTGGATTACCGGCAGTTTGTTGAGGTAATGCGTTCCATAGATACCTATTGGACTATCAGTGAAATGCCCTGATTTGAACAGACTGCTTAAAACATTTGCAATTATCAAAACATCCTGATTTTTCTATGACAAAACCGAAAATTCGCATACTTACAATTGACGATGACATCGTAGACCGCTTAGCCTGTCGGCGCGCTCTTGCAAAATGCCCGGATTACGACTATGTACTGACAGAGGCCGAATCCGGACGAGAAGGGCTTGAGTCAGCCCATGCGCAAAAGCCTGATTGTATTTTGCTTGACTACCATATGCCGGATATGAATGG
>JBDSEJ010000397.1:0-6064 GCA_039920105.1 Candidatus Nitrotoga sp.
CTATCTCCTAAAATGTCGGCTGTAATTTATAGCCGAACATTTTAACATAATTAGTGCTTGTCAAGCCGAAGCTGCCCAGGTTTTAGCCTGTTCATATTCGGTAAATACGCGTATATCGGCATCCACAAAAATGCGCGATAGCCAAGCTTGCCATGTGATCCACTGATCGTTAGTGATAACTGCAATTTTGCTGAAGTCATGCATGTGTTCCTGGTTGAAAAATTTGATTTCCTCCCATGCTACATCCACTGTGTAGTGGATCATGTCACGGAGGTCGAACAGCAGGTTGGCCGTTCCGGGCGATTTAAGCATGTAAAGCGCGTGTTCTTCAAATTGTTTGAAGTCAGCCAAGGTGAATTCGCCAAGTACAGCAATGTTGAGCAGGGTGGGTGTTTGTTCTATTGCAATCATGTTGAGTCTCTTCTTCGTTAGTTATGAGCCATCCTTCGGTGCCAGTTTCAAGCTTAACACACCGCCTGCAATGATGAGTCCCATGCCTATCCATCCCGTCAGAGGTAATGTCTCGCTCCACAAGATCATGCCGAATATACTGGCGAATACCACGGTGCTGTAGGACAAGCTACCCGCCACTAGTGTTTCCCCGGTATGGTAGGCACGGGTCATGGCAAGTTGTGCTAGTGTGGCAGTGCTACCGAGTCCGAGCAATATCAATAAGCCAGACGATGTGATCGGGTGAATAGTTCCAAGCAACATGCCGACGCCACTGCTAATAGTGGCAATCAGACTAAAATAGAATACCACTCGCCATCCAGGTTCACCCCTTAACCCAAGCTGTTTGACATTGAGGTAGGCTATTCCAGCCAAGAGGCCGGAAGTCAGCCCGATAAGACCAGGGATAATTTGATCTTGGGCCAGCGTGGGATGTAATAGCAATATTACGCCACAAAACCCCACCAGGAGGGCGCCGGAGAGTGCCGGACGAAAATGTTCTTTGAATGCCAGCATGGTCAAGACAGTGAGGTAGAGCGGTGCGGTGTAATTTAGCGTTACTGCAGTGGCCAGCGGTAACACGGTAATACAGTAAAAATATAGCATCAGGGCGATGGTGCCAGAAACGCCGCGCCACAAGTGCTGCTTCAAGTGGCGGGTCGACAGTGACAGCTCTTGCTGGCGGATGACGGCGTAGATCATCAGTAACCCGATGAAAGAGCGATAAAATACTAATTCAATATGAGAAAAATATTCCGCGCCGAGTTTGACAAACACCCCCATGCAACCGAAAAGGAATCCGGCGACCAGCATCCATAGTGCACCCATGCCAACAGATTATCCAAGCGGATGGTTAAAAATTACCCTCATCCAAGGCAGGCGGAAATAAAGTTGTTTAACGGAACTTGAGTTCCGCCTGCTCGGGTATGTTGATGTGCGAAATTTTATAGTGGCAATTGAAATGATCATTTTACTAAGTGTGGATCAAGCTGGCGTCGCAGAAACTCATGAAAATGCATTAGGCCGTCTTCGGTCGGAGATTGATACGGTCCGGCATCTTCGATTCCGTTCTGGTAAAGCCATTTGCGTCCCTGATGCATTTTCAGGCAGATGGTATCGTCCTCAAGCGCGGTTTCGCGGTAGGCAGCCTTTTCTGCTTCGACAAAATCGCGTTCGAACAGCACTATGTCTTCGGGGTAGTAAAACTCCATTATGTTAATGCAGGCATCAACACCACGCGGAATGACAGTGCTGACCACTAATGTATTGGGGTACCACTCCACCATGATGTTAGGGTAATAGGTCAGCCAGATCGCACCATATTTGGGTAAAGTGCCATTGTTATAACGCAGCACCTGTTCTTGCCATTTGCCGTAGACGCTACTGCCAGCCTTGCGTAGTCCATGGTTAACTCCTACCGTCTGCACGCTATACCAGTCCCCAAATTGCCAGTGCAGATCATCGCAATTAACGAATTTACTCAAGCCGGGATGAAAAGGCGCAACATGGTAGTCTTCCTGATATACCTCAATGAAAGTCTTCCAATTAAACGCATATTCATCTATTTCTACACGATCCAGTTGATAATTGGAAAAATCCAGTTCTTTTAGAGCAGGGATATCCGCCAGATCTTTGGCGATATCACGTTTACCTGCGAACTGTAAGCCATTCCAATGTTGTAATGGAGTCTTATTTAGTTGCAGGCAAGGCTTCTGTGGGAAATGAGGTGCCCCCAATAGCTGGCCATCCAATTGGTATGTCCAACGATGCAGCGGACACACAATATTTTTCGCGTTACCTCGTCCTTCAAGCATGGTGGCCTGCCGATGGCGGCAAATATTGGAAAGCAGCTCCACCCCATTTCTGTTACGTACTAACATCTTGGCATTATCCATCCAGTTTAGAACATGGAAATCACCGATGTTTGGTACCAATAGCTCATGCCCGATATAACCAGGGCCGTTTTCAAATAATAAGCGCTGCTCAATTTCCAAAATTTTTGGATCGAAATACCAGCGCAATGGCGGTTGTGAGAGAGCTTGGGTAAACTGATAGATCTTGGCGATCTCGGACATACCAACATTGTTCCTTGCAAAAAATTGAATACGTTACGGGGAAAAAGTATCAAATTGTCCCTTAAAATTGCAGGGGGACGCAACAATTACTGACATTCTGTAGCGAGCAAATAAACTATCTGGACTTATAGCACGTGATCTGTATTTTTACTTCGCCCCCAAGAGTGCCTTTCAGATTGGCTAACTTTCCTTTAATGAGCAATTGTTACTCCATTTATGACTTCATATTTCCTGCCGGGTCTAGCAGTCCCCCTCATTGGCGGTCGGCTTCAGATACCGTTTCACAATCAGCCGGAAAAGCATTCCTAAATTGATTGTTCTGGATGCCTCTTCCACCGGTTGCCTGCGCATTTTTAATCGGTGCGTTAGCGTTATCGGCAATTCACAATTTCGTGCGACTAAAGCCTGTTCCAAAACTTTAGTTGGAAACCCATTAGGATATTTAATTCATCTACGGCATTATTTACAAATTAATTTACCCAAATGTTTGAAGTCTATTTCTTGAGCTTACCTAGAAAAATTATTCAATTTTTTCACCGATAGTTACTTTATCCGTGAAGTTTTCCGTAAATCATAACGTGCTTGCCAAGCACGTGTAATTACAAGCGCATAGTGAATTCCGCTAGAATAGCAGCATGCAAAAAGTAAAGATAAATTAATATGTGCCTGATTGCCAGTCACTTTGTTGCCACCTTTCATGACACATACTTGGAGAACCCATCTTGGTCTGCATCATCGCTCATACATAATACCGATGCGACCGAGTTATGGAAGTGGATAATCAAGAATCATTGCAACAATTGCTTGCTTTGGGCGCAGGAAGATTTGGCTCGCCGTATCAAGGTCAGCGACATTGATATCGCCAATAATAAACGTGCTATTGATCGCTACAATCAGGCCCGCAATGATGCTATTGAATGCATTGATGAACAGTTATTAATCGCCCTTGAGTTAGTGGATGCCATCTCTGTGCGAACTGATTCACCGATCGTCAAAGTGAGAAAAGGTGCGCGTTTGAATAGCGAGACCGCTGGCAGTATGGTGGATAGAATGTCAATTCTAGCACTTAAGATATGCGCCATGCATCAGCAGACCGAACGTATGGATGTTGACGAAACTCACCATTTGATGTGCCATAGAAAATTGGTGCGATTGCAAGAGCAGCGTAGCGACTTGGGTGGATGTCTTGACGATTTGATAGCAGATACACAGGCGGGCCGCGCATACTTCAAAGTTTATCGCCAGTTTAAAATGTACAACGATCCGCATCTGAATCCGGTGTTGGTGGCAGAAAATAAATTGTAAATAATTTATTTTAAATCCATAAACGAAATCAAATTTTCATAGGCGATTACTTTGCTATCTTGCACAAAGCGTCTCGCACACTCGCCACGACCTCTTCCCAATTACCAATTTTGTGTTGTCGAAACAAGCGGAGGGATGGGTACCAGGGACTGTCTTCTCTCTCCTGCAGCCAGCGCCAGTCGGCCGCAAAAGGCAATAGCACCCATGCCGGTTTGCCAATGGCCCCCGCAAGATGTGCGACAGATGTATCGACGCAAATCACGAGATCAAGATTAGCAATTAATGCCGCTGTACTGGCAAAATCTCCGATGTCTTCGGTCAAGCCTATGAAATGGAGATTTGCAAGCGGAAGTTTAGCTTGGGCCTCTCCAGAGCCTTTTTGCAGATTAAAAAACACTACATTTTCTACGGTACCAAGCAAATCAAGTTGACTTAGGGTTATTGATCGATTCAGGTTGTTCTTGTTTCCAGGATTTCCTGCCCACATCAACCCCACTTTAATTGCTGATCCGGTATCCGGCATGCGTTTCCGCCAGTTTTCAACCAAGCTTTCATCCGGGGAAAGATATGGAGATTCTACTGACATTTCCCGCTCAGCTATGTGTAACCTTGATGGCAGGCTCAGCAATGGACAGCAGAAATCGTATTGGGGTAGAGGGTCGCCACGCAAAATTATTTCATGTATTCCTTTCACACCTTTAAATAAACGTTTCAGCGCAGGTTTGCATTCAATTAAGATGTGTCCCCCAAGCGACGCCAACAGTGGTACATATCGAATGAACTGTATAGCATCGCCAAATCCCTGTTCTGTGTGCAAAAGTATTGTTTTGCCGCGAAGGTCTTCGCAATTCCATAATGGGCGTGTAAAACGCTTTCCTTTACCAGCCAATTCTGGCGTCTTCAGACGCCACTCGTACTCATGCCAGCCGCGCGAAAAATTGCCCGTTATGAGCAACGCCAGAGCAAGGTTCCAGTGAGCCTGAGCAAAATCGGGTTGCAAGGCAATAGCTTTTTCGTAATAAGAAACTGCTTCAGCAGGGCGTCCTGTGGCTTCAAGAATCAAGCCTAAATTGTTATATGCTTCGACATAATTGGTGTTCAAGACGATTGCTTGGCGATAACATTCGGTAGCACGTTGATGATCCCCTATGGCTTGGAACACCAATCCCAGATTATTATGAAAATCCGGAATGGAAGGTTGAATCCGGATGGCTTGCTCAATCAATTTTAAGGCATTTTCGTGTGCACCAGACTGATAAGCAATGACCCCTGAATATTGTAACGCAACTGCATTTTGCGGTTGTTCGTGCAATATCAATCCATAAATCGTGTTGGCATGAACGATATGACCCAGCTGATGGTGCTTTAATGCGACGGACAACATCCATTTAATGTCATCCTCGCGGGTTGCGCCGCGTGGTATAGCTGTCACGGTAAGCTTTCCGCAGCAGTTTTTGTAGCGTTCACCGCTACCGCACGAACATGTCTCATTTCGACTTATCGATTTTGAAGCAAGTGGACGTGCCATTGCTGACAATCGACTAAGAGCATCCGGATGTGCAGGATTGTTCTCAAGGATGCGTTGAAACACTACCTCAGCGAAGCGAAACTGTCGCAAATCAAGGTAATTTGTTCCAAGCCGAAAAAACTGGATGGAGTTTGTAATATTGGACGGCAGGCTATTAATAAATTCTTCCGCTTCATCCGGAGCAATGGCCATCCACATGTTAAATAACCCGTGAAAACCGAAAGGCCGGTGAGCCGGATAAGTGGTTTCGAAAGAAAATTTTTCTGCCTCGGATTCAGGTGCGAACCGCACTTGGTATTGCTGCTCCAGCAGGGGACGATATTTGCGACCGATCAGTTCATCTTCAGCTAATTCTTTATCGAACGGAATTTCCCGCGTTGCAAGTAATAATTTACGCGACCGCAGTGAAAACCCCCCGTTACCAACTCTAAATCCGTCTTTATGATGACCCCACACCGCACCGATATAGTCAAAACTCAGAAATTCATTTCTCCATGCATTGGGGTTAATAATGTAACCATCCCACTGGACAAGAAGTACGAAATCACTATTAATGTAGTGATGCAGCTCATGCAGTATAAACATCGAATACTCCTGCCGGGAGCGAATCGGTGCAATTTCTACTGTTTCAATGTCTGAAAGGGTAAACTTTCTGTCTGTCAGGAAAAGTACGCGTTCAAAGTCGCACCCTTCTTTAGATTTTTTC
>JBDSEJ010000398.1:0-2131 GCA_039920105.1 Candidatus Nitrotoga sp.
TGCTTGAAATTCTTCGGTTTTCATCGCAGCACCTATCTCATTGTTTGATAGGGCGATAGTATAAACCTCTATTTAACTGTGACATAGCCTAAAAATATATACAAATGGATTCGACCTATGGCAAAGGAGTAATACATGTATCGGGAAATTCTGAAATTCTGGTTTGAAGAAACTGAACCCGCGCAATGGTGGAAAAAGGACAAAAATTTTGACCGCATCATAGTCGATCGATTTTCAGAACTTCATCAACGTGCGACACGTTGCGAATTCTTTGAGTGGAGAAAAGACGATCAGGGCAGATTGGCGGAAATCATTGTCCTGGATCAATTCTCGCGAAACATATTCAGAGGCTCGCCGCTGTCTTTTTCACAGGATGCATTGGCGCTTGCGCTCTCGCAAGAAGCAATTTCAACTGGCGCGGACAAAGCTTTGAGTCCGGTCGAGAGAAGCTTTCTCTATATGCCTTTCATGCACAGCGAATCCATTAAGATTCACGAACTCGCAGTGAAGTTGTTCCGTCAGGATGGAATCAAAAGCAACCTTGATTTCGAGCTGAAGCACAAAGCGATCATTGAACGGTTCGGACGGTATCCGCATCGAAACAGCATCCTGGGCAGGAAATCCACCCAGGAAGAAATTGAGTTCATGAAACTGCCCGGTTCCGATTTCTAATGGACCCAAACACCTGACGCAGTTTGAAGAACAATTCTTTGGTCACGGTGTAGCGCAGGATCACGAAAGTACATCTGAGGTCAAACTGCGACGCATTATGTTTTCCGTTACCACCCGCGATTCAAGAAATGCAAAAGGTAATCGTGCCCCCCGGCCTTGGAGCCAACTCCCGACACTTTGAAGCTCCTGAACGGCTGGCGACCGACCTCGGCGCCAGTGACTCCTCAGTTTATGTAGAGGTTCCCCACGTTCTCTGCTACCTATACTGAAAGGCGTTTAAGCTGGAGATGCCTTGATATCTTCGAAAAGAACTTCCAAGCAACGCTTGCTCTTTCCCCAATCGAATAATTGTCCGGTAATCTTGGTTGCGCCCTCAACTCGGCTTCCTGTTCCAGCCCTGCGGACGCTCACCAAGAGAGTGCCTTCCCATGACCACATGTCCGAGGGCAAATTGGCCTCCAAAAGGCAGCCATCTTCGAACTGCCGCACTTGTTGCAACGCCTGTCCATGGCGAGCTAGTGAACAAATGGCCGCCACGATCACAGCTCCCGGCGGGTCGGTTAAAGTTTCCGAGTACTCCTGCCCCGTCTTAATCCCAAGCTTCGCATAGATAGGTTGTACGATTGAAGCAACTTTTGCCAGTGAGAAACCAAGCGGAATGACTTTGTCGGAAATGGCCAAGAACTCCTCGGCGGACATCCCTTTCTTTTCCATTGTGGCGTGACGGCTGATCAGATCCCTAATTTCGCGGATTCGAATTAGTTCTTTGTAACGAACCTCTTGCGACCAGTCTTCCGCATTCGCTGGCGACACTAGAGGTGCGTCGTCTAATGGGGTTCCACACTTTGAGCAGAAATTTCCACCAACCTCGGCGCCGCAATTCGAACAGAACATTAGTCCGGACCTCCTAGCGCCTAGGCGCCTAACAGTTTAAAAACTGGCCCACCAGTTAGTACTATAAAAATTCAAATAGTACGAGCAACTCTTGAATGTAGACTAATGGGACACTACAGCCTGTCGTATCAACCGCTTTTTTAATGTTTGATAGGTAGATTATCACTCAGGATCGGTCATGCCAAGGGGTGGAATGACCGATTAGAACCAAGTTACCGATTTGTTAAGATTAGGGGACTGTCTTAGTGATGGCAGCGACGGTCCGCAAAGGGTCGATTACAGTCAGTCACGCTTTTGGCAAACAGACCCTCGCACAGCCATCGTCGCAGTACAATTTTTTGAATGATGATTACACAATTAAGTTCTACTAATAAAATTCATTAATTAGCTCAACAGGTAACGAAGTTTAGGGAAGAATCACTTTGTAAACTCGGTTAGACGTCAAAAATATTCTAATCGCTGGAATGTCTTCAATAAAACAACAAAGCGGAGTAGCGTCGTTTGCAAACGCGTGACGCCGGTACTAAACTCCAGATATTAATCTGCCGATGTGTAGAGCTGTTCC
>JBDSEJ010000399.1:0-10865 GCA_039920105.1 Candidatus Nitrotoga sp.
TGATCGCCATATGGGTCAGGGCAATGTTCTTGACCGGCGGTGCCCCACCCTCGTAGTAGAGCAAATCGATCAGCCCGGGAACCGCCGCGGCCAGCGCACCTATCAGGCCGCCGACCATGCTGTAGAACGCCACGGTGTGCCATACGGCGGGCGCCGCGACGGTCAAACTGATCAGATCGCAGACCAGAGAAAGGATCCACAAGCCGAGCGGGAACACACCAGCATGAGATGGATCGGATGCTTGCCAATACTTGCAGGGGTACGCATTTATATACCTTTCAATGGATTCGGTTAGATGTTCGGGATCTCAGTCGCTTTTCTTCTTCAGCGCTGCACCCTTGTGCATCGCGATATGGTCGCTCTCGTCGCTCTCGATCTCATACTGCGGCTCGTCCGCGGTGGCGTGATGTGTGTAGCCCTTGTAGTCGGTGTTTTTGGTATGCACCTTGCTGATCCTGCCGCTGACGTGTCCTGCTTCCGAGTTCCATGTCACGTGATCACCGACCTTGAATTTCACTGTCACAATGTTCGCTCCCTTGGTTGGCACAAAGCCATATCCACTTCATGGCACGCAACTGGCGTCCCCTCGTTGGCATCGATCATACGCTCGAATTCCACTTCGGAGCGCAGTCCCTCGAGGTCGCGGTGCACGACTGCCACCGCGAGCTTGCGGTCGTCGCGCAGGTAAGTGATCTTGCAGTCGTGCCCATCCAGACTGCCTTCGATGTCGACCGTGTCGAAGCGTTCGGCGTGGCCGACATAAGCCAAGCCGAAATCGTATTGCTCGGTCCAGAAAAACGGCACTGCCGTGAAACGTTCGCGCGCTCCAAGCATGTTGCGCGCCGCCGTCTGGCCTTGACGCTGGGCGACCACCCAATGTTCAACACGAATGCGCTCGCTACTAAGCGGATCAGGCCAGGCCGCGATGTCGCCAGCGACATAGATCCCCGGCGTGCTGGTTTCAAGATACTCGTCGACGCAGACGCCACCGCCTGCGTCATTGATCGCCAGACCCGCTTGCTGCGCCAGTGCCACGTTAGGCCTGACACCGACGCCGACGACGACCAGGTCTGCGGCCAGCCGTTCGCCGTTGCTCAAGGTCACCGCGTCGGCGTCGATCAAGGCCGGCGTGCTTCCGAGGTGAAACCTCACGCCGTGTTTCTCATGCAGCGACTGAATGAATCTGCCGACCTGCGGGCCGAGAATTTTTTCCATCGGAACTGCCTCGCGCCCGACCACCTGCACGTCGAGCTTGCGGGCGCGTAACGCTGCAGTGACTTCGAGGCCGATGAAGCTGGCGCCGATCACGACTGCTCGCTTGGCTTTCTGCGCGGCGGCGACCAGCGCGTCGCAATCGGCGGCGGTTCGCAGGTAGTGCACGTGCGGCAGGCCAACACCGGGCAGATCAAGGCGCACGGGCTCGGCGCCCGTCGCCAGCAGCAGCGCGTCGTAACCCTGACGGCTGCCGTCTTCGAGCTCGATCTGTCGTGCGGCCACGTCGATACGGGTGACGCGCACGTTCAGCCGCAGGTCGATCCGCTGGTCGCGATAGTACTGGGCCGAGCGCGGCGGCGTGACTTCCGCTGCACCAGTACCCGCGAGACCGCCTTTGGACAGGTTGGGCCGGTCGTACGGCGGCGACGAATCGGTGCTAAGCATCGTGATGGTGCCCGAGTATCCGAGCTGGCGCAGCATTTCGGCAGCCGCGTTGCCGGCACCGCCACCGCCAACGATAACGATCGACTCCGGCGTAGCCCGTATATCTGAACGCGGATGTTCGAGCTTCTCGCGCACATAGACGATGCCGTCTCGCTGCTCGACCTTCCAGCAAGCAATCGGGCTCAGAGCCGGCGCACGCAGTGCCTCACCATTGAGCAAGCTGAAACAAGCATGGTGCCAAGGGCAACGCACGGTATCGCCGACCAGCAACCCATCGGCCAGCGGCGCGCCATAGTGCGTGCAGGTGGCACCGACGGCATGAACAACATCACCCTGGCGTACCAGAATCACCGCTTCGCCATTCGCATGCCCCAGTTGCAGTGTACGGTCCTTGACGGACGTGAGCGGAACCCCACTGGCGAAATCGGCACCACTGAGCACTGGGTTGTCTTCGGTCATAACTGCTCCTTTGCTGGGACACCCAGCGTGGGGCAAAGTGTCAACGTCCTGCCGATGCCCGTCTGTGCGCAAGCGCACATATGCAGCCGCGCTCAACGCACGGCGCCGAACACGTAAACCAGCGTCACGAGCACAGAGATCAGGACAGCCACCCACAACTGTCATGGTCTAATTGAAATGGACACCTCATCAGAAGGATTGTCTCCCTAACCACGAGGAGCACCATGAGTAAAGTACGTAAATAATTCGACATCGAGGCGACCGCCCAATCCAAGCACGATTACTACTACCAGTCGTGGCTCGGCAATCGGATCTTCGATCTGGAACTTGAGCCGGTAATATATGCATTTGCCGATGCAGCCACGCCCGAAGACCAACGCGCTATCGACACCGTTTTCATGTCGGTGCCGCATGCGGGCTTCGTCGCCGCCTGGCTGCGCCATCGCGGTCTCGACTGGGGTGCGGGAAATCGGACGATTCTTGAACAGCTCCCCCGGCACCATTTCACGAGAGCTTGATCGTGACTTTGGGACTGAATCGGGTTACGTTGCCTCATTGGCTGGCGAACAGACACGCAGTCTGCGACCGAAGCCCCGTAAGTCATTAAAGCTCGTGGTAAGCGGCTTATTGTTTGAAGTGGTAGTGGGTCACCTCAAGAAGAAATGGTCGCCGGAGCAAATTGCGGGCACACTCAAAAATATACATCCTGACAGGCCCGCACAACGAGTGAGCCACGAAACGATTTACCACACGCTCTACGCCATGCCGCGAGGCGAGCTGCGCCGTGAATTGATCGCCTGCTTACGCTGGAGACGGGACAAACGCCGTTCTAAAACACGCGCGTCAGATGGACGTGGGCACATAGCGGAAATGCAGAGCATTCACTTGCGTCCCCCGGAAGTAGCAGATCGCTTGATTCGAGGGCACTGGGAAGCGGACATGATCAAAGGCGCGATGAACCGTTTTTCAGTCGGTACGCTGGTGGAGCGCACAACACTGATGGTGTGGTGTTGGCCAAGATGCCTGATGGCAACGGCACAATCGGCGCTGGACGGCTTCAGCGAGGCACTCAGTGCGACTCCACCGGCGTTACGCAAAACCCTTCACCTACGACCAAGGGCGTGAGATGAGCAAACACGCGCAACTGACTGAACGGACCGGTGTGGCAGTCTATTTCTGCGACCCGCACAGCCCATGGCAGCGCGGATTTAACGAGAACACCAATGGACTGCTGCGCCAATATTTACCAAAGGGTACTGACCTGTCGGTTTATACACAACAGCTACTGGAAGAGATTGCATGGAGCATGAATACACGACCAAGGAAGTCACTCGGATTTCGATCACCGGTAGAGGTTTACAGCGAGCTGCTGCACAATATAAAACTCGCTAAAATCGCTATTAAACATTTACTGATGCGGTTGGTTTTTTAATTGGCCCAGTTTAAAAAAATAATTAATTTTGTGATTGTTTAAAAATGGTGGGGTCGAGCTGATGTCTTTGCAGTAATTTATAAAACTCGGTTCGGTTGCGTTTAGCTAATCCCGCAGCTTTTGTCACATTACCTGTTGTTATTTTTAGCACACGTACCAGATAATCTCTTTCGAAATTCCTGCGTGCATCTTCGAACGAAACTAATCCTTCTTCTTCTTTCTGCATGGCATCGTATACCAGCACTGGGGAAATTAGTGGTGCAGTGCTTAAAACAACGCATTGTTCGACAATGTTCATCAGTTGTCGCACGTTTCCAGGCCAAGAGTCACGTACCAGCATTTCCATTGCTTCAGGAGAAAATCCATTAATATCTTTATCGTATTTAGCGCAAAGCAAGCTGAGAAAATGGTTTGCAAGCAAAGGAATGTCTTCGCGACGCTGAGACAATGCTGGGATTGTCAAAGCTACAACTTTTAACCGGTAATAAAGATCTTCACGAAAACTGCCTGTACTGATTTCTGCCAGTAGATCACGGTGGGTAGCAGAAATAATGCGTACATCCACCGGAATTGTTTGCAGCGATCCTACAGGACGTACTTGTCTTTCTTGGAGAACTCGTAATAACTTGACTTGGAGTGGAAGCGGCATATCGCCAATCTCATCAAGAAGTAGCGTGCCTCCCTCAGCCAGTTGAAACAAGCCCTTGTGATCTCGAACAGCTCCGGTGAACGCCCCTTTGACGTGCCCAAATAATTCTGACTCCAATAACTGTTCGGGAATTGCAGCGCAATTGACGGCTACAAAAGGGCGATGATGGCGCTTGGATGCATCGTGAATGGCATGAGCAAACAATTCTTTACCGGCGCCGCTTTCTCCGTAAATAAGCACGCTTGCATCGCCCTTTGCGACGAGTTCTGCTTTGGTGAGGATATCCTCCATTACGCCGCTTTGGGTGATGATATTTTTGCGCCACGGTGCCTGAGACTCTTCTTTCTGGAGCGCATTACCAGGAATAAGTCTGAGAGCCTGAACAACTTGGCCCAACAGAATTTTACTATCGAAAGGTTTGGTCAAATAGCCGAATACACCTCGCTGAGTTGCGGCAACAGCATCAGGTATGGTGCCATGTGCTGTCAGGATGATTACGGGTAAAGTAGGTATGGTACGGTGAATATGTTCGAACAATGTCATTCCATCCATACCGCTCATTTGCATATCGCTAATAACTAGTTGCGGGCGTGACACATCCAAATAATTAAGGGCTATCTCGGCGCTTTGAGCTAATTCAGTTTTATACCCAGCGGCCGTCAAACGAATGGAAAGCAGCTCTAGCAGGTCTGTGTCATCGTCGACTATGAGGATTTTAAGATTGGATTCAGTCATTTTTTTTATTGAATTCGAGGCATATCCCTGAGGATGAGATTTCTTTCCATGCTCTTGATGTCATCAATCTGATTTTTTAATACTTCAGAATGTTTTTGTTCTTCTTTCAATTTTTGCGATAGCTCATTAATATTGTTGTGGATACGTTGTTGTTCAGAAAGTTGCGTTGATAGTAGGTGTTTGAAGCTACCCATGCAGGTCGACAATCTCACATCCTTCGTATGCTCGTTTAGCAAATTAATTGCGGCACCAATATCACGGAAGGGTGTATTGGGCAATACAAGGAGGAGTGCCAATTCTACTCGAGCAGTATCGTTCTTGGCTAATGATAAGTTTTTTTTCGCTTTGTCAAACTCTTTAACCAGCTCTGTTACGGGTTTTTTTCGGATATATTCATAATTTTGCATCAGTACTTCCAGTTCGCTGGGTTTGATAACAACAGGTTGAGGAGGCAATTGAGAAGATGGTTGTGAAGGTGGTTGTGAAGGTGGTTGTGAAGGTAATAGTATGGTTGAACAAGCGGTCATGTTGACCCAAATTATTGTTATAAGAACCCACGATTTTGTTGGGAGGCTACTCATGAGTAACTTTCTGGATCATGTATAGGCAAAGTAAGGCAGAAATGGGCACCTGCTTTAATTTGTTGCACAGGATCAATTATGCCACCGTGAGCGAGAGCATTCTCACCATCACTCTGCTGCTTAGATGAGTGGCTATCCTTGAGCTCAATATTGCCACCATGAGCAAGAGCGTATTCACGCGCAATGGATAGGCCTAACCCCGTCCCTTTAACATGATTTTCGGTCATTCTTCGCCCCTGATAAAAGGGTTCAAATACTTTGTCCTGGTCAACTTTGTCTATGCCTTGACCGGCATCCATTATGTCTAGCTGTGCAGCTCCGTCAACCTTGTTTGTCCATATTTTAATACGGCCGCCGAGTGGAGAAAATTTAACGGCATTTGATATTAGATTGTCTATAATGGTTCTGATTTTTTGTTCGTCACAGTCAATCATCAATTCCGTGCAAGCTAGATCGATTTTCAGATTTTTATTCATAATGGCAAGATTCTGGTCTTGCAACACGACACTCAAAATGCCCGCCAAATTTGCTTGATGTTTCATAAGTGCAGATTTTTCGGTTTGTAAAGCGCTGTAGTTCAATAAATCCTCGATGCGTTTTTGCAATTGTATGCTGTTACTATGGAGGATATTTGCGATCTGTTGTTGTTTTACGGTCAGCTCTCCAACCACTCCTTCCGCAAGCAAGTCTGCGCCTTCACGCATTGATGTTAGAGGTGTTTTAAGTTCGTGAGAAACGTGCTGAAGAAATCTGGTTTTTTGTTCTTCCAGTTTCAATAAGCGCCGACGCATCCAATCAAGTCGTTCCCCAAGGTACATTAAGTCCTGTGGTCCATCGACACGTACTGTTTTTGATAACTCACCCTGGCCCATGTTGCGGATAGCTTCATCTATTTGACGGATTGGACGTGTTATCAGCAAAGAGAACCCAAGTGCCAGCAAAACCACAAACGGGATCAAAGCGAACAACTCCCAATACATAACGGTGTGCGCATGCTCCGCCATATTCTGCATTTCATCAACCTCCAGCTCTATTAATGCATAACCGACTTCAGAAAAACTATGCGCAGAATCCAGCAATGGCGCGAAACTTTGAACCAGCTCGCGAAGTTGTTTAGGAGACTCACTAGTAGCCGATACTTTCTTGAATATATCGGCTTCCAGCGATTGCAGCTGCCCCAACATTTGCTTTTGTTCAGTACGTGTTGAAAGTTGGAAAAGGTTTGCTGTAGTCTTCTCGAACTTGGTGTGTGCTTGAAAATAGCCCCCAAGCAAGGATTCATCACCAAGAATTAGCGCCTGCCGCACGCTTCGCTCCATTGTATTAATTTCATTTGTTAAAGTAAGGCTGGCAAGCGTGATTTGCACAGACTGATAAACAGCCTTGCGACTTTGGTCTGCCAAGCGATCAATGGACACAGCACTATTAATAAGCGCGACTATGAGTGGTAGACCAACAAGTGTAAATCCGAGCAGAATCAGCTTCAGGAAAGATTTTGGATTGTGCCGAAATCGTCCTAAGGCGGTGGTTGCAAGCTTACTCTCTGTTCCTTCAGGCTCAGAGGTTATAAAAAAACCCATTATTTATTCGGAATCAGTGAATAGCTGTGGCATATGAACTTTTTGTCAAAGTCAGCTATAAAAAATAATATGACAATGAGTTTTAATAACTACAACTAATGATTTTGATCAGGATTTCGCATTTTTGAGAGCATTGGCAAGTTGGTACACTGTCATAGCGTAGAAAGTGCTGTTGTTGTAACGCATTATGACTTGAAAATTTTTAAATGAAAGCCAGAATTCCTTGCCCTCGTTAACAGTAAAATTCAGCAGCCGAGCAGATTCATTTAAGTCTGAGATGGTTTGTGCTACTGGAATTACTCCCATCGTAACCCATGCTTCCAAACTGTTCGTTTCTTTGATGCTTAGTTCAGCCTTTTCGTTCAACTTGACTAGAGCCGCCACAGGTTCGCCAATTTTCCAGCCAAATTGTTTGAAATAATTTGCTACGCTACCTATAGAGTCCTCCGGGTCTTTAAGTAAATTAATTTCTCCATCGTTGTTAAAGTCCACTGCATATTTTCGATAACTGCTTGGCATGAATTGCGGAATGCCCAATGCGCCTGCATAGGAGCCTTGTAATGTGGATGGTTCAAATTTTTGTTCGCGTGTTAGTAGCAGGTACTGTTCCAATTCATTGCGGAAAAAATCGGCACGACGCGGATAGTCGAAGGATAAGGTAGTAAGTGTATCCAATGAATTGAACCTACCTGTGTTGCGGCCGTAATTGGTTTCCACGCCGATTACCGCGACGATCATTTCCTGCGGCACTCCGTATTCCTTTTCTGCACGTTGCAGCGCGTTTATATGGTTCTGCCAAAACCTTAGTCCATCGCTTACGTGCTTCTTATTGATGAAAGCTGCACGGTATTGTGACCAAGGTTTGCTTGCGGCTGGGGCAGAAATTAGATTTATGGCCGTTTGGCGGTATTGTGCACGTTGAAATATCTGGTCAAGTTCGTCACGCTTGAACTGATGTTTTACCACCATTTCATCTATGAATTGAGGTATGCCGGCCAGTTCCATCGCACCTACGCTCGGAACAGAAAATAGTAGTAAAGCGAAAAATAACCAAATCATCATGTTATTTATATTCTACCCTGTTTGCAGAAATGAGGCCGGTTGGAATTTGAGTCCAGCCGGCAAAGTTGGCTCTGGCCAAGAACCACATACTGCCGCATTGCCCATTCCTTATAATTCATGGTGTGTATTATAATTGGGTATCCTTTCCATTTTTCTCTTTATTTTCATCATTATATTAGGAAAGCTGGACTTTATTTTATCTGTCTCGCAATTTCAAATGGAACCCAACAGACAAATGGTTGAGTTAAACCGTACAATTCATATACTACAAGTCCAGTCAGTACCTTTGGTCACTAAATGTTTGTATTTTACCCCTCGACAATAAGGTACACCACCTGTTAAATTCCGCTCCCCGATTGCATTTGACTGGATAATCTTTTTATTATGGAAAAATCAACACAACATCACCGTTTGCTCATTCTTGGTTCTGGCCCCGCCGGGTATACTGCCGCTGTATATGCTGCGCGTGCCAACCTAAAGCCCGTGCTGATAACCGGCCTGGCGCAGGGTGGACAACTAATGACTACCACAGATGTTGACAACTGGCCCGCCGATGTAATGGGCGTGCAAGGCCCCGAACTAATGACACGCTTCCAGCAACATGCGGAACGTTTTGATACACAAATAATTTTTGACCACATTCATACCGCCAAGCTGCAACAAAAATCTTTCACTTTGATTGGCGATTCTGGCAGTTACACTTGCGATGCACTTATTATTGCCACTGGTTCTTCGGCCCAGTATCTGGGTTTACCTTCAGAGTCAAAATTTATGGGTAAGGGTGTCTCCGCTTGCGCGACCTGTGACGGTTTCTTTTATCGCGGGCAAGATGTGGCAGTAATAGGGGGCGGTAATACGGCAGTGGAAGAAGCACTATATCTTTCTAATATTGCGCGCCATGTCACGCTGGTGCACAGACGTGATACCTTTCGCGCTGAGCGCATCACAATGGATCTCTTGATGGAGCAGGTTGAAAAAGGCAAGATTACACTGCAATTACATCAGGTGCTTGACGAAGTGTTAGGTGACGATAGTGGCGTGACTGGTATGCGTCTCAAACATATGCAAACCGGTAATACTCAAGATTTCTTGCTGAATGGTGTATTCATTGCTATCGGTCATAAACCAAACGCCGACATTTTCAGCGGACAGCTAGAAATGGAAAATGGCTACATAATTACAAACGGCGGGCTAAGTGGAAATGCTACGGCCACTAGTATTCCTGGCGTATTTGCAGCAGGTGATGTACAGGATCATATCTATCGTCAAGCGGTAACCAGCGCAGGTACTGGATGTATGGCAGCGTTGGATGCAGATAAATATTTATGCGCACTGAGCCATTGACGGAGCAATGAAGAAAATAAAGGTTCAGTCTGAGCCTGTTAATGACGAGTTGTTCAAGCAAGTACTGGATGGTGTTATCCCATTGCCACCATCCGATCGCATCCCCTTTTTGGTTCAACCGTTACGTTGCGCACCGCCACGTATTATTGGGATTCCAAATCCCGCGATTGAGGACACATTTTCCGACAATGATACTGGGGGTGATATTCCGATTGAGTATCTGCGTTCTGGTATTTCGCGCATGACTCTGCGTAAGTTACGTCGTGGGCGATGGTCAATGCAGGATACCTTGGATTTACACGGTTTCCAAAGTGATGGGGCACGTAAGCTGTTGCTTGAGTTCTTGCACGATGCGGTGCAGCATGGTCTGCGTTTTGTTTGCGTCATTCATGGCAAGGGATGGCAAGCAGGTGGCAAGGAAGGTGTGCTGAAAAGCCGTGTACGGCATTGGCTGACACAGTACTCAGAAGTGTTGGCATTTTGCGAAGCACCACAAGATGCTGGTGGTAGCGGTGCAGTTTGGATATTGCTTAAGACAGGTGGACAAAGCAGTGACATACTTGGGTAAATGAAAATCGGCAGAAGTTATGATAATTTTAAACTAGAAATTTGTGTTGTCCGCGAACTTAGTTGTGTGATTCTTTTATTTTTTTAGATCACTTTAACTAATTTTCAATTACTTAAAGTTTTTTTGTAACAATTCGTTAAAGAGATTTATCTCAGTTCTTTAGGGTGATCATTAAATGTAATTGAGGACGACCACACTACTATCACATTAATAGGGACGGCCCTAGATACTGAAGGAGCGGTTGATGACTTGGCTTATTCTTATTCTTGCGGGATTATTAGAGGTGGGCTGGGCGGTCGGGCTTAAATATACGGAGGGCTTCACGCGCTTTTGGCCCAGTCTTGGGACAATCGTTGCCATGATTATCAGCCTTGGGTTGCTTGGTATTGCTTTAAAGACACTTCCAGTCGGGACAGCTTATGCAATTTGGGTTGGGGTTGGTGCGGTTGGTACAGTCATCTTCGGTATTGTACTGTTTGATGAGCCTGCAAGTGCTGTCAGATTAATTAGTGTCTTATTTATTATCCTAGGTATTGTTGGCCTTAAGGTGGCGACGCCGAGCTAATCAATTAATACTTCGATCCAGTTAGCGACAAGTAGTGTTTTAATGATGGAGAAAATTTGAACATTCTAATGTGCGATTCACTGGAAGTCGCCTTAGTGCATAGAGTTGTACGCAGATTACTTTCTCTTTGTATTATCCTGCTCGGGTTTCCACCAAATGCGACCTTGGCCAATAGGCTGCAGCTCGATAAGCTGCACCTTCCGCCTGGTTTTAAAATTGAATTGCTCACCG
>JBDSEJ010000400.1:0-3434 GCA_039920105.1 Candidatus Nitrotoga sp.
GAATGTCATTAAGCCGTTTTTTTGTTTCACTGATCACGCTTTTGCCCGTCCGGTACCTACGCTCCGCTGCTGCCTCGTTGTTGATGACTGAGGCATACAAAGCTAACGTCACTTCAAATGCTGCGCAGATGTCGCTGCAGTGCTCCATTTCCCCCGCCCAAATCTTCTTCGCAACCCCTTCTGTTATCTGCCAAAATAAAGGAGGCCTGCCGCCCAGGTCCTGGCACACTCGTTTACCGGTGCTTTCATATAACGCATATGTAGTTATACCCTCCTGAAATGTCCCAGCCTGTGTTGAAGCGGACTTGACCGGGGCCATCCCAGCGTACGTTGGTTTCAATCTATAGAAAGTCTTACCATCCTCCTGCACAGGCTCTGCGGCAATCTGGGGAGGTATGGCAGCTTTAAGATTAGGCCAGGTTGCCCCAAGAGCAAAAGCCGGGCCGTCATCTGGTTTTTTACGCTGGGGATGCGGAGGTCCTTTTGGTAAGGTCGCTCTAAACTGAAGAAACCGTTGCCGAGCCATGGGAGCGACCGTGCATTCCTGATACAAATTATCCGTCTCCGGAGACCCCCAGCCCCAAGTTGCAGGCGCAGAATTTTTTAACCGCCCACTTGGCTTGCTGTCTGCCTCCTCGAATTTATCTTCGGGCTCGCCAGGAACATTCGTCGATGGACCGGGCACCCTATTTGCGTCGTCAAGCATATGTTTTAATGCGAGATCTTCTTGCCGAGACAAGACTGAGCGACCGTGCGAGATGGCCGGTATGGAAAATGCAGAGAAGCTCCATTTTCCATCGCTTTGTCTGGCACCCCTTTTACTTTCGTCCGGGTCTGACTGCTGTACCACATGGGTCAGCTCATGAGCAATCAGCCTCTGTCCCTCTTGCGACCCAGGTCCAAATCGCCCCGAACCAAACACAATGTTGTGGCCCACCGTATAGGCATGGGCATGCACGTCCCGCGCTGATTGCTCGGCTGCTGTGCCGGTGTGCACCCGCACCTGCGAAAAATCATGACCGAAGCGTTGCCCCATGTCTTGCTGTAGCGTCTGATCAAGCGGCCTGCCGGAACCGGAGAGCACCCGGTCTACGCTTGGCAGTGTCGTAATAGCATCCACTGTCGATAGTCCGGTGAATCGCTGTATGCTCGGTGTTGCACCGCTGATTGCGGAATGTATGGGTGTTGCCAACATTTGATCGGCAACACGATCCGCTTCACGTTCCAGCGGGTCGTTGCTTGCGCCTATGCTGAATTTGCGCTGCAATTTATTTTTGCTGCATTCCGCGCATTCGCCACTTAAAGATGAAGACGCCGACCCACTGCAGGCGCATTTGCGCTGCAGTAACAAAATCAAGTATGGCATATCACTCGTGGTATGTGACTTCGTGGCAGAGTTCTGCAATTGTGCAGCGGTGCTCATTACTTCATCTCCTGATTGGTGACGTTTCTTGTTTTGTAAAATTTTTTAAGCAAGGTCAACATGAGAGAACTTCCTTATTCGAGCTACGGTATTAAATTTTCAATCGAATCCGGCCCCATAGATATTTCTTGTACCCTTCCTGCTTTCGGCTAGCGTCGCATGGTGAAGTTGTCCAGTGAGGCGACTTTGAGGTTGGCGTCAGCGATGTCGATGAAGATAAGGCCCGAGACACCGAGTTCTCGGAGTCGCATCTCTATGAATTTGATGGATGCTTGGGCCATGCCCTTCTGGAGGTAGATTGACTTACGGGCGTCCTCGTAGGAATCGGCGGCGTCGCTGAGATCTTTTATGATTAGGCGAGCAGCGTCGCTGTAGAAGGCGAGGTCGGCATAGGGAGTGGAGACGGGGGTCAGGAGAAGTGCTCTTTCTTTCTCCCGAAGTTTGTCCATGAGACCTGAAATTTGCTCGGCGATGTTCTTTTTAGCGGCGAGTACGGATTTGAGTGCGTCATGGAGGTGCGACTCGGTCTGGTAGTAGTTGAACTGAATCTGCTGAAGATTGTACCAGCCGGCATCAAATGCACCCCAGCCCGTGGCAGGTATATTTTTACGCAAGTCGAGGGAGTTGTAGTAGTCGGCGATGTCTTTAGCGCTGGCAGCGACGGCATTTGCCTGACGGATTTCTTTTTGATACGGCGTGACATTGGCTAAGGTGGAAGCGGCCATGTTTCGTGCCGTTGCGATCTGCTCGAGGAGGCCGAAGGAAATTTCATATATGAGTGCCCATTTTGCGGCCTTGGCCACCGCCGCCATGCGTCGGTTAGATGCTTCGGAATGCACCACCTCGACGGCGATGTCTCTGCTGGTGACGGGGGAGCGTGACCCCTCACCAGGCGAGGTAGCTGTAGCGCGGATGCGGGTGGTGTGGGGAAGGTCAGCGCCAGCGGTCGACCTATTGGTGGACTTCGCCGCGAACTTCTCCGCCTTAGTGGCCGCTTCTCCACTCATGCCGGCAGCGTGCTCGGCCTTCTTATCGGCCTTCTCCTTGGCAGCCCGCCAATTCTTCTCGGCCCGTTCCTTTGTCTTGGCGGCACCTATGACGCGTTCCCTCTCGATCCTGCGTTTAATTACCTTTCGCTCAAGTTCCTCGATTTGGTCTAGCAACCTAGTCGCTTTATCTGCTTCAGTATCCATTACGGAGTGTGGGCTTCGATGGGCGAGGTTCCGAAGCTTTTGCTTGAGACGGCGAGTAGCTGAATCAATTCTTACCTTTCCCAACATTCTTCCGCCGTTCACCTCTTCGAGGAGATCTTTCGCCACCTCATCCGCCTCCCTCAAGATCCGTCGTGCCTCGTCAAGGCCCTGCTTCAAAGGATCATCGGGCTCCCGTTGAAGCAGACCGCCTCCACTCGACCCATTGAGCGGTGCACGGACGGTGCGATTGCCAGCCGCCCTCTGGAGGTCCAAGACAGACGCGGCCACTCCCCTGAGTGCCACCGAAACCGGAGGATGCATCATCGGGGCAACAGGGGACGAACCACGTTTATAATTGCTTTGTCCAACATTCATTTCGTCCGCCCCTAATTGCTGCACGACATGTGTCAACTCATGTGCAATCAAGCGGCGTCCCACTTGCGACCCTGGCTCATACCGACCGGCACCGAACACCATGTTGTGACCTACTGTGTAGGCATGAGCATGCACTTCCTGCGCCGATTGTTCGGCAAAGCCATCTGTATGCACCCGCACCTGCGAAAAATCATGACCGAAGCGCTTCCCCATGTCTTGTTGTAGTGCCGGATCAAGCGGCCTGCCGGAACCAGACAACACCCGGTCTACACTGGCGGGGGCAGTTCCTGCATCGTCTGTTGATTGCCTGGTGAATCGCTGTATGCTCGGCACCGCTCCGCTTACTGCGGAATGAGCGGGTGCTGCCAATACTTGATCCGCGACCCTATCCGCTTCCTGTTCCAGCGGATCATTGCTTGCGCCAATGGTGAGCTTGGCTTGTA
>JBDSEJ010000401.1:0-4992 GCA_039920105.1 Candidatus Nitrotoga sp.
TGCCAGTAATGGCCGCCCATCTCTACCCCACTTCAGCAGTAAATCACACTCGCACCGTTAGTTTTGCAAGAGGCTCATGCGTCCTGAATAGAGGATTGATTGGCCGGTTAATGCGGCATTTTGGTAGAGAGGAAAACCACAAAGTCTCTCCAGGACATCCGTTTCTACTACACCAATTGCGACACCCTCCTAACATTTGGTTGACGCAACGCTTCAAAACCTTGCAGTCCCCATAGGTAACACGCTCCGGTTGTTCAGTTCAACAAGGTTAGTCTGCCGCCGATAGGTTGCAGATTTTACAAGTTTGGGGAAAGGCGGATAGAAGCTATTGGTTTAAACCTGCTACAAGATCTGCCATACTCCACGACTGCTTGGGGAGGCCGCATGCCAATCCAGCCTGCCTTAACCGTGTGTCGTGCATTACGTACTTCGCAGATCAGAGTCCTGAGGCCGAGTATTCATAGGGCCGAAGTCAAAGTGACAGTTGCGTCGCCTTGAGGCGGGGGCGAAGGAAGTCAAATTCAAAATTGTGGGGCTAAGAATTAGGATCGAAGTATGAGGCATATTATCTCTGGGACAGGCGAATCGTTGACCGCCAAGACCTGCTGGTCGACTATACGATGAACATACTCAAGCTCGGCACCAACGCATCAAAGCACATCGCCCTGAGTAACGGGTATATCAAGAAGCTGAAGCAGCAATTGAAGGTAGTGAGAGTGCTCCAAATTCATGGCTTGGCCGAAGCGGCGAACAATGAACAGCACGCGTCATGCTGCAAGATTACATACATGAGGAATCTGGGCTAACCTGACAAGTCATAAACCACAAGTTCAGGCTGCCTCTTCACGCGCTACACCGGTAGCGGCCAATGTTGCGGATATGCGATAGCATGGATTAGAATGTCCATCAATTGAAAATCAAGGTGTTATTAAGTGCCATCTCAAGCTCTGGTCGAAATTCGCGACGTTAATTTTGCCTATGACAGTCGCCCCATACTTAAGGGTGTCAATCTAACCTTCCCCAAGGGCAAAGTGATTGCCGTTATGGGCGGTAGCGGCTGCGGCAAGACTACTTTGTTACAGCTTATCGGCGGTGCACTCAAGCCAAGCAACGGCTATGTAAAAGTCGATGGGCAAGTGATACATGAATTGGATCATGATGGTTTATATATCATGCGACGCAGGATGGGGATGCTGTTCCAGTATGGCGCGTTGTTCACTGATATGTCGGTATTTGACAATGTGGCTTTTCAAATGCGCGAACATACAGATCTGCCGGAAGAAATTATCCGGGATTTAGTGCTGATGAAACTACATGCGGTTGGTTTGCGCGGCACGCACCACCTTATGCCTGCCGAACTTTCAGGTGGCATGGCGCGACGAGTGGCTCTGGCGCGGACAGTGGCGCTGGATCCAACGTTAATTATGTACGACGAGCCATTTGCCGGATTGGACCCCATCTCACTTTCCGTTGTGGGAAATCTTATTCGCCGTTTGAACGATGCGCTAGGTGCGACTTCAGTAGTGGTTACGCATGATGTGCAAGAATCACTCAAGATCGTTGACTATATTTATTTTATTGCCGATGGGGTGGTGGTTGCAGAAGGGACTCCAGCGGAAATCAGTTCTTCAGATATGCCGTTCGTGCATCAATTCGTGCATGGAGAAATGGACGGTCCGGTTCCATTCCATTATCCCAGCGGCGATTACGGGCAAGATTTGAATGTGCGGCCTTGGCAATGACAATTGTTAAAAACCTGAAATCCTTAGGGCATCGTATCGTGAATGCGGTATGGCGTATTGGATACGCTTCCCGCTTCTTCCTGTTAATACTCCTGTATTCCGGGATTAGTTTTCGGCGCTTTAGCTTGACCATCAGGGAGCTTTTCTCTAGTGGAGTGATGTCGCTAATTATAATTTTGGTGGCCGGGTTGTTTGTCGGTATGGTGTTGGGGTTGCAGGGCTATGAGACACTTAAACGCTATGGCTCTGAATCTGCACTGGGATCACTCGTAGCGCTGAGTCTGGTGCGCGAATTGGGGCCGGTGCTGGCTGCGCTGCTGTTTGCGAGCCGTGCTGGTTCGGCGATGACTGCGGAGATTGGTTTGATGAAGGCCACCGAACAGATTTCCGCGATGGAGATGATGGCGATCAACCCGATAGCGCGCGTGGTTGCGCCTCGTTTTTGGGCTGGGGTCATCTCTGTCCCGTTGTTGACGGCGTTATTTTCTGCCATGGGCGTGTTTGGTGGTTATTTGGTGGGAGTGGTGCTGATCGGTGTGGATCAAGGTTCGTTCTGGTCGCAAATGCAGGCTGGGGTCGATTTTCAGCACGACATAGTGAACGGAATGATTAAGAGCCTCGTGTTTGGAGTGGCAGTAACAGCCATTGCACTGTTTGAAGGCTATGATGCGCCACCAACCGCAGAAGGTGTGTCTGGTGCTACCACGCGTACAGTCGTTGAGTCGTCACTGACAATTTTGGTATTGGATTTTATTTTGACGGCATTCATGTTTCAAGGGGAGTAGTATGAAACGCACCACGCTGGATTTATGGGTTGGGATATTTGTCGTGGCTGGTTTAGCGGCCTTGGCAGTGCTGGCACTGAAGGTGGGGAATTTGAGTACGTACAACATGTCAGAGACATATCAGTTGCAGGCCTATTTTTCTAACATCGGTGGTCTCAAGCCCCAGGCATCCATCAAAAGTTCTGGGGTGCTTGTCGGCCGGGTGACTCAGATCAGTCTGGATTCCGAGCGTTATGAGGCAAAAGTAATCATGTCCATAGACAAGCGTTACCAGTTCCCCCAAGATACATTTGCTAATATTTTGACTTCAGGATTGTTAGGTGAGCAGTACATCGGTCTGATTCCGGGAGGTGGTGAAGAGTTTTTAAAGGGCGGCGATGAAATCAAGAAAACACAATCTGCCGTGGTGCTGGAGGATTTAATCAGCAGGTTCTTATATAGCAAGGCTGAAGACTCAAAATAACTTGATAATAAATTACAGATAAAGGTATATATGAAAAAAATAATTTCGTTGTGGGTGGGAGTGTTGCTAACGTGTGTGTCACTGGGCATACAGGCAAACACGCCAGAGCCCGAGGCGTTAATCAGAAATACCGTGAATGAAGTCCTGTCAATCGTCAGGCAGGACAAGGATATTCAGGCTGGTAATAAGAAAAAAGCTATTGAATTGGTGGATGCAAAGGTGCTCCCGCATTTTAATTTTGCTCACATGACCAGGCTTGCTGTAGGCAAGAGCTGGCGTAAAGCTACGTCGGAGCAGAAGCGGGTTCTGGAAATCGAGTTTCGCAATTTGCTGGTGCGCACTTATACCAATGCATTTACTGCTTACCAAGATCAGGAGGTGGAGGTGAAGCCGCTAAAAATGGCAAATGATGCCACTGAGGTGGTTATGAAAACTTTGGTTATTAGCAAAGGCAAACCCCCTTTGCCCGTAAATTATGATATGGAGAAGACAGCGAGTGGTTGGAAGGTGTATGACTTGTCGATTGAAGGTGTGAGTTTGGTAACCAACTATCGCAGTACCTTTGCAGAGCAGATTCAGAAGAATGGCATTGATGGATTGATTAAAACATTAGTAGAAAAAAATCAGGCTCAAGCCGGTGCCTAAGGCAGCGTCCGATTGATTGACCGTGATGGAGGCCATATGCAGGTAGCGAGCAGTCTGACCATTGAAACGGTTACCCCCTTGTTTAAAAATGGTTTGCAGGCCGCTGGAGAAATACCGCTAGTGGTTGACTTGGCTCAAGTCAAGACGGTGGATTCTGCCGCAGTCAGTTTGCTGTTGGCTTGGCTACGCGAGGCGCAGCGTAGCAATATGACACTATGTTTCGCTCATATTCCAGAAAACTTGTTAAGTTTGGCCCGGTTGTATGGCGTTGCGGATATGCTGCCGCTATGCGGTAATGATTCCGCACAGCCTTGAGCTATCCGATTTGATGCCGCCTGCCGTTGATGTATACCAAGTAAGCAAGCGCTATGGCCAATTGCAGGCATTGGATGGCGTAAGTCTGCGTATCGAGCAGGGTGAGTTCTTTGGTTTACTTGGGCCAAACGGTGCGGGCAAAACCACTCTGATTAACATGCTGGCCGGACTCGCATTGCCGGATGATGGGCGGTTATCCGTACTTGGATACGATGTCGTCAAGCAATATCGTGCTAGCCGTCGCCTGTTGGGTGTCGTGCCGCAAGAGTTGGCGTTTGATCCTTTTTTTACCGTGCGTGAAACGTTGCGTTTGCAGTCTGGTTTTTTTGGATTGCGTCGTAACGACACTTGGATCAATGAGGTGATGCGCCACTTGGATTTGACCGATAAGGCCGATACCAATATGCGCCGTTTGTCCGGAGGTATGAAGCGCCGTGTTTTGGTGGCGCAGGCCTTGGTGCATAAGCCGCCAGTTATTGTGTTGGATGAACCGACTGCAGGGGTGGATGTGGAGCTACGTCAGTCGTTATGGCGCTTTATCCAACAGCTTAACCGGGATGGTCACACCATATTGTTAACTACCCATTACCTTGAAGAAGCGGAAGCCTTATGCACACGAATTGCCATGCTCAAGCGCGGCCGGATTGTAGTGCTGGACAGTACACAAAATTTACTAAGTAGCTTAACCGGTTGTCGCGTCAGGCTGAAACTCGCTGGATGTTTACCTTCCACATTGCTGCCGCAGGTGGTCGAGCAGACGGACGGAGAATACCTGCTGACAATGCCATCCTATCAAGCAATGGAGCCAATGCTTGCGGAGCTACGCGTGGCTGGAGTTGTGGTGCTGGAGATGGCCTTGCGGCAGCCTGACTTGGAAGAAGTTTTCTTGCGTTTGGTGGGGCGGGCCGTGCAGTGAGGCAGGCATGTTGAGCTTTTACAGCCTGCTCTACAAGGAGGTGTTCCGTGTATGGAAGGTGGGCTTCCAGACCGTACTGGCCCCTGTGCTGACCGCATTGCTCTATCTGCTGATTTTTTCGCATGT
>JBDSEJ010000402.1:0-2060 GCA_039920105.1 Candidatus Nitrotoga sp.
CGCCCTCTTTTACAGAAACCTGTACGGTCAGATCACCGTTTGCTATTTTCCCGACAACACTTGCTGCATATTCCGGTTCTCCACCCAGTTGTTTCAAAAGATTGCGGCTGATGATTATGGCGAGGAATAAAGCCAAGCCTAAAGCAAAAGCAAGGATCACCACATAGGTAACCAGTGCTGTCTTGGAATTACTTTCCAACGTCGAAGCCTGCGCCAGCAAATGAGCTGCCATTTTGTCTTCAACTGCTTTCATGTCATTTATCTTATTGGTAATGGCCTTAGCCCATGCGCCTGCATCAACCCCGCCAAATGCCCCGCTGAGTCCTTTTTCCAGCGCAATATTTTTCATGCTCTCCACGTCACGCGCATGCTGGGTGCTTTCCAGGTCTTTATTAAAAGACTTCATTTCATCCGTAGCAAATGTCATAAACCCAGAGACATAGTTTTCACGGGAGGTACGTATGATCAGGAATCGCTGATACGAATCAGTCTCGAAACGGTCTGCCCCAAAAACAGCGTTCATCAGCGCGCGCTGACGGCCGGTTTGCTCCTTGGCCCAAGCGTAATTGAAATAAGCGGTTGCTTGCGCGGTAAGGCTGGCATCCGTGCTGTTTATCGCAACCTGCGGTACCACATTGACTAGTGTTCCAGCCAGGTTCGAATAATAGGCAGAACTATCTTTCGGCTGTACACTTAAACTAGTGATTGATCCGCGTATAGCATCCAGCTTGCTTAATTCGGCCGTCACTGCATCAAGAGATACCTGAAGGGAGCCAAATCTGGAGGAGTCAAAGCTACCGAGAAAGGCTTTCAGTTCGCTGGCGCGCTTGTCTGTCAGCTGGCGCTGCGTGGGCAGTTCGCTGGAGTTTTTCTGACCCTTAGAGATCAGGAACCCTGCTGACAAGCCGCGCTCCACCTGCACTTCATGCGTTAAAGTACTAACCTTTTCAACAACGATCATCAGTTGATGCAGGTTGTTCATGTTCGTTAATGTTTTATATTTGTCAAAAACACCGACAAATGAAAAAAATATCAATCCAAGAAGTGCTGGCAGCAGCATCAGGCCTAACCGTGCTTTTGTGGATATATTGGCTAATTTGAACATGTTCTATTATCCTTCTCTGAATATTTAAAAAAATATTTTAGGGCTATATACTTAACTCAAGCCGCAACACTCTCTGCGCTGTCGGTCGCCTGCGTCAGCATGGCCATCTCATCGACTGAGAGCACGCGGTCTGCTTGAAGGATGATGACGAACTTGCCGCTGACCTTGCCCATGCCACTGATGAAGTCGGTGCGGATCATTGCGCCAAAGGAGGGGGGAGGTTCGATCTCGCTGGCGGCAATGGCCAGGACTTCTAAGACCGAGTCCACCACCACGCCAACGTCCTGTTTCTCCCCGTCCGCTTCCACTTCCAAGATCACAATGCAACTGCGCCGCGTGATTTCGGAGGATTTACGGCCAAAGCGAGCCGACAAATCCACCACAGGCACTACTGCACCCCGCAAGTTAATTACTCCACGAATGAAATCCGGCATCATCGGCACAGTAGTAAGGCTACCGTATTCAATAATCTCCTTAATGCCTAGGATACTGATGGCAAACATCTCACCTCCGATCAGGAAGGTTAGAAATTGCCCCTCTTCCTGCTGCGAAACGACCGCATGAATTTCTTTTTTAACTAGTGCGCCCATGGCTGTCTCCTATTAAAATCGGGCAAATTCAGCTTCATTTGGGATACCTGCAAGAGCGTGCATGCCAGTCTTCAAATTGGTCTGGCGCGCAACTTTGCTATTGTCCGCCGCCACCTTGGTCACGACGGCCTTGCGTTGACTGCCGCTGACATTCGCTTGGACTTTAAAGAATTCCATCGTTTGTTGCAGTTGCTCCGCCTGTCCGCTCATTTCTTCAGCGGTAGCAGCCAGTTCTTCTGATGCAGATGCGTTCTGCTGGGTGATCTGGCTCAATTGACTCATGGCGGTATTGATTTGACTCACACCTGAAGATTGTTCTTCTGATGCAGCGCTTATCTCTTGTACCAAGTCAGAAGTCTTATTGA
>JBDSEJ010000403.1:0-7068 GCA_039920105.1 Candidatus Nitrotoga sp.
AAGAGATTAATGGCAGCAATATCATTATATTGAACGAGCCATTTGACAAAAGTTGGCGCAAGGTAGGTCTGGCGTTAGATCAAGCAGGCATAGATGTACAGGATAAGGATAGGGTTAGTGGCATATATTTTGTGAGAGCGGGCGAGGATATAGAGAAGAAAAGTAGCCTGGTCAACACCCTGATGTTCTGGCGTAGTGATGCTGAAAAGAATTTACCTAAGAATTCTATCGAAGGGGCACGTTACAAAATTACTGTACGTGAGAATAATACTGGAAGTGAAATCAGTGCACTCAATGGGAATTCTGGCAAGGATAAAGCTACGGAGCGCATAATAGAATTGTTATACAAACAGTTAGCCAAGTAGCGTGCGACTTTAGTCGATGCGCTTCGCTTCACTTGGTAGCGGTAGCGAAGGAAATGCACTGGTAGTGCAAGCTGGAAAAACATGTGTACTTATGGACTGTGGATTTCCCCTAGCTGATACCTGTATGCGTCTGGCGCGTCTGGGTTTGACCCCCGGTTGTCTTGCCGGCATCGTGGTGACGCATGAACATGGTGACCACATTGATGGGGTGGCGAGGTTGGCCAGAAAGTATTCGATTCCGATATGGCTGACACATGGTACGTTACGCGCGCGATTAAAAGTTCTGGGCAATATACCTAAGCTGACAAAAATATACATTCATAATTCCTTCGCCATTGATGGGCTGTTAGTGCAGCCTTTTCCCGTGCCACATGATGCGGCTGAGCCAGTACAGTATAAGTTCAGCGATGGTGCAAAGTGGCTGGGGGTTTTGACTGATATTGGCTGTTCCACACCTCATGTTGAAGCGATGCTGAGTGGTTGTGATGCGTTGGTGCTGGAATGCAACCATGATGTTGATCTGTTGACCAACAGTGCTTACCCACTAAGTCTTAAACTACGGGTCGGCGGGCGATTCGGTCATTTGAGCAATGTGGACGCGGCAGCGTTGCTGGCGCGGTTGGACTATAGTCGCTTGCAGCATATTGTGGCTGCACATCTAAGCCGAAAAAATAATACTTCTGAACTGGCGGTAAATGCGTTAAGCACGGCGCTTAACTGCAATGCAGAATGGGTTGCGGTCGCTACGCAAGACAATGGACTTGCCTGGAGAGAAATTGTTTAGAGGTAGGCTACAAAATAAAAAAAGCCGATTTTATATCGGCTTTTTATTGAGCAAATAGAGAATTACTTCTTCATCGCATCCTTGGCGGAATCAGCAGCGCCATGAGCGGCCTCTG
Organism: Candidatus Nitrotoga sp.; assembly: GCA_039920105.1. Lineage (GTDB taxonomy): Bacteria > Pseudomonadota > Gammaproteobacteria > Burkholderiales > Gallionellaceae > Nitrotoga. The sequence goes on from JBDSEJ010000403.1 coordinate 1,265, forward strand.
CTGCAATACCAGCGGCATCTGCTGCAGTACCAGCGGCTTCTGCAGCACTGCCAGCAGCAGAAGCCGCTGTTTCAGCAGCTTCAACAGCAGGTGCAGGTGCAGGTGTTACTACAACTGGGGATTCAATTACGGGCTCCTTAGGCTTCTCACCACAAGCAGTCAGGGACAATGCCAAGAGGGCGGCAACTAGAGCAAAACGTTTCATTTACATTTCCTTCACAATAATTAAATTTACATACGAAAACCGGGGAATTTCAGTCCGCTACAACGATAAGTTACAGCGAAGACGCAGTATTCTATACTAATAGTTATAATAGTTCTAGAAAATAATAATAGTTTTCATGGGTTTTTAAAATCCAATGCAGCGGTAGAATTCTGGGTAGAAGCCATTATTCGCATTTTATAAATCAAGATTTTCAGGGGCACGAAGGTATTTTCTGCAGGTGCATGGCAGAAGTGGTGTGAGTCATAGTGTCAAACCGCAACATTAGTGCCATTTATTTTCGAAGTTAATTGAAAATAATAAGCTTATTTATTTATCTGTTGCTTGCATTCAATAGGTACAATGTAACCATCTGTGTACCACAAATAAAGTAATTCAAATGCTTCCCGCGACACTTTCGAAGTGGGATTAAGCTGGCGCGCATCGGCGAGGGAACGTAATTCTCGATAAGCATATTTACCGACTGCGTGCGCCACGCCGTTAACGAACACCGTGCCGTTATGACACAGCATCTGCGTTTTCAGTGCCATAACCACGCCACAGGTTTGCATTACATGTTCAAAGCGAGCATGACTAAGTGGTTTCGTAGGATGGTCAAAAAATATATGTGGTTTAGGGTCGCTAAGATAGTTACCGAGGAAATTGCCAATGTCGCGCTTAGTCCATTGTATTCGACTGATAATCTGCGTTACTTGACGTAGCATATCCGCACCAATTTCTGAGGGATGGCGTTGAGCTTTTAGATCCGGGTCGGCATACATGCCATCCAAACAAATCTGATCCTGCAAGTACACCAGAAATTGTTCACTCAATTCCTGATAGGTTGGGGCGCGGAAGCCAATGGAATATGTCATGCAATCGCTCTCGGCGATGCCGTTATGAGCATAATGCGGGGGCAAATAGAGCATATCGCCTGGTGCTAGAACCCACTCCTGTTCCATCTGAAAGTGTTGCAGGATTCTCAATGGAGCATCTTCTACCAGTGTTTGATCCCGTTGTGCAGAAATTTGCCAGTGACGATGCCCCGAACCCTGTAAAAGAAACACATCATAAGAATCAAAATGCGGTCCTACGCCCCCCCCTTTGGGGGCGTAACTCACCATAAGATCATCCAAACGGGCATGCGGTATGAAGCTGAAATTTTTTAATAATGCAGTTGCAACTGGCAGGTGCTGATTCACGCCCTGAACCAGCACAGTCCACTTGCTTTTTCCTAATCTAGCAAATTTCGTTGCTTCAAATGGGCCGTTTTGCACTTGCCACTTACCGTGCCGCTCTTTTACAAGGCGTGATTGAACATCTTCATTGCCAGTTAAAGCGAACAGCTGCAACTTATCAAGCAAACCGTTAAATTGCGAGAATGCCTGACGAATAAGCAAGGGTTTTTTTTGCCAGTAATCGCTTAAAAACTTCTCTGTAGTTAATTCACCAAACATGGAAAAATTGGTTTTCATGTTCACATTATACCTTCATCAATGCACACAAAATACACGCGCCCAAATGAAACCAGATTCGATTCGCGCTAGCTTAGTGCAGGAATCATGAAGTAAGCCTGAAAAAATGGACACCAACTTTTGAGGTGGGATGTCAATGATAGACACCAATAGATTCATGCTGCCAATCTCTTTTCGTAAAACTGGCATTCAAACTTAGCGTGAGACAGGTAGCCCAACCGAATCTGCTTGCTCTGTCGTCTGTAAAATATCTCGATATTTTCGGTAAGCGTCTGGCTAACCCGGTTTTGGTCATCTGCTCGGTTGCCGCGGGTTTCAGCTTAGCCTTGGTTCGTGCGGGCACTTTTGAACCAATGGCGTGCTTCAAGTCGGCATTCAGCCGCTCTTTACAGATTTAACTTCGGACTATAGCTGGTTAGGTAGAACACCTCGATCCTGTCTTGAGGCTCGGCCACCCTCGCTGTTACCTGTTTGCTGTGATGTACCCGCAAGTTATCCAGAATCAGGAACACTTTCTTGCCCGCATCCTTAATCCTGGGTTCAATAAACTCAATCAGGTTGTTCGCGTTGAATGCCCCTCAATAATCTTCATGCGTACCTAGCTCTGATTGATGACGGTGGTAATCATCGACAACTGCTGCCAGGTGCCGCCTACAACATAGGCCACCAGCGTTTTGCCGGCTGGTGCGTAGCTGCGCCCACACAGATCAGTGTTGATCAGCGCCGCTTCATCGCCCCAGTGAATCTCGGCTCCCTAGGCTTTGGCATGCTGATCGATGTCTGGATATTCTTCGTTCAGCCCCGTATTCACCGCCTCGGGACATTGTTCGTAGGCGCGCTTGATCGGTTTCTGCGGAGTGAATCCCCAACGCTTGAGATAGTAGCTGCCTATTCCCCGTACCAACAGTTTGAGGCCGCACTCGCTTTCAATTTGTTGCATCACCGCTGCCCGGTTCCATAGCGCGATTCCATCTTCAACTGCTCCGGGCGCTTGTCATAGATGATTCGTTGAACCTTCTGCTCTTGCTCATCAGTAAGGTGGCGGCCTTCGCCGCAATGTCTGCCCCGCGACGTCGTCATGATCGTCTCCGCCCCAACTTGCTCGTACCAGTCAACGATGCCGCGCACAGTTGGATAGGAAAGTCCGCCTAGCACATCAATGCGCATGACGCCAATCCCTTTACGATGCAATCGCACGATCTGCTTGCGTCTTTCGTGCAACCGCTCCTATGTCTGAAATCTTGTATCTCCTTGTTCATGCAATTATGGACTGAATTAACCGTAAAAAATTCAATCTTTATAGTGCCGAGTCAATAATGCATCATACAGTTTTAGGGCATCACTAAAAATTCAATTTTCGTTACAATACGGCGTTACTATAAAAATATATTGCATATATATGGGCATATTAATTTTTTACTTGTGCTTCGTTATTGCTTAGAAACTTGAATTTTTAGAAGCGCCCTTTAGTTATTTGAACTCAAAAAGTTGATTAGGTATAAGTTGATAGCAAATATAAATTTTACGCTGTAAAAAACTTTTCCCACGCCGAAATTTGTGATTGTGATGGCCTGTCTGTACTATTGTTTTCAGACGCAAAATCTAAACTTTGCATAAAACACGTATGTTTTATGAAAACATTGCTGGAGTCAAAGAGGTAAATGAAAAAAAACCTCAGTCAAACTCCATTTTTATAATTGACAAGCAAGGCAAGTTACTCAATGCCTTTGTATAGTGTTTACACACGGTGATGCCGATGAAATCCTCAATCTGACAAAGGAGTTGAAATGAAAATTGCAAAAGACACTGTTGTATCGTTGCGCTATGAGTTATTTGATGCAAACGGTAGCCTATTGGAAAAAACAGAAGAGCCCATCAGCTATCTGCACGGTGGCTATGACGGAATATTTCCGACTGTGGAAGAAGCGCTACAAGATAAGGACGTAGGTACTGAACTTAAAATTTCAATGGAACCTGACGATGCTTTTGGAGAGTATGAGCATGATCTGGTACGCGTTGAGCCGCGCAATTTGTTCCCGGATGAAATTACCATAGGTATGCAGTTCGAGGGGGGGGTGGAAGATGGTGACGATGACGATTACTCTCTCTACACTGTTGTGGATGTGACCGACACTGAAGTAACCGTAGATGGTAACCACCCGCTTGCCGGAAAAACTCTAAATTTTGTAGGTATTGTTACCAATGTACGTGCCGCTACTACCGAAGAACTTGAACATGGTCATACACATGGTGAAGGCGGACATCACCACTAATACATGACTCTTCCAGAATAATAATAGTAGCGGAAATAATAGTTTGTCGAATTTAGAGGGGGGTTTAATTTCTCTTTAGATACTCCCGCATTTAGCTGAACAAAAAATTTGTTTACCCTATGCTGACTCATCCGGCTTAGGGTAAAGTCAGTGCGGAGAAAATCGCTAACACTCTTGGGAAAAATCATTTCGAAAGATGGAGTTGCTATCATTAGGCGGATTCAACTCTGAAGTGCAAATTCTTATGCGTGGAATAGTCATCAATCTGATCTGATAATTTCTTGTAAAAATAAGGGTTGCCGAGTTTGATATGGGTGTCGAATCTCTCGTCAAAACTGAAGAAAGGTAGCGCTCATGTTTCATACTAGCAACCCAATTATTAATCGCAGATTGACCAGCCCGTAATTAACTATGTTTCAAAGCGCATGGTGGCTAACTCGGCACATCCTCTCTAATGGATGCCAATAGAAACAATGCGGTTAGTCATTGATTAAACGACATAAGAATCGACAAGCGAGGCGGCAGATGGCGACTATTCCAACTTCAATAGTAACCATTGCTTGACATAGGTGCGTCAATGCGACGATGGAAATCATCTCGGGAACATTGAAGAACGAATTGGCACCTCACTTGGGGGTTCGAAACGCGGCAGCAAGCAAAACAGGAGATTAGCGAGTACATCGAGATCTTCTACAACAGATAACACAAGCAGAAAAGACTGGATTTCCTGTTGTCTACATGATTCACGCAGCGATACTACGCAACATTACACGCTGCTTAACCCGTTGGACTCTTTGATTGACAGCGGAAGTCAGTGTCACGTCAACTGCTTGTTTGCTCTTTTCTAGTGGGACAGCTAGACAATTTCAGTACACAATTGCGACATAGTTTTAAAAATTACATTCGACTAAACAAAATTTGTTTTAATGCAGGGCGCGCTCAATAACCAACTGCAACACCATAGAGAGGTTAAGGTGTTGCGATGGAGAAATCAGAAAGGCATTACCCGCATTTGAATGCCGAAGAACGGGCTATGATTATGCTGATGAGGCAAGAGAGCAAAGGGATGCGGGAAATCGGGCGATTCTTAAACCGATCTCCTGGCACTATTTCACGCGAACTTGATCGAGATTTGATGTTTGAATCTGGCTACGTTGCATCATTGGCTGGTGATCAGGCACGCAGCCTGCGAAACAAGCCGCGCAAGGAATTGAAGCTCATTGTTGGAGGCGCATTGTTTGGAATTGTTGTAGGCTATCTCAAGAAGAAATGGTCACCCGAACAAATTGCAGGCACACTTAAGGGCATGCATCCCGACGAACCTTCGCAACGCGTAAGCCACGAAACGATTTACCACACGCTCTACGCCATGCCGCGGGGCGAGCTGCGCCGTGAATTGATCGCCTGCTTACGCTGGAGCCGGGACAAACGCCGTTCTAAAACACGCGCGCCAGATGGACGTGGGCACATAGCGGAAATGCAGAGCATTCACCTGCGCCCCCCGGAAGTAGCAGATCGCCTGATACCGGGACACTGGGAAGCGGACATGATCAAAGGCGCGATGAACCGATCTTCAGTCGGTACGCTGGTGGAGCGCACAACACTGATGGTGGTGTCGGCCAAGATGCCTGATGGCACGGCACAATCGGCGCTGGACGGCTTCAGCGAGGCACTCAGTGCGATTCCACCGGCGTTACGCAAAACCTTCACCTACGACCAGGGGCGTGAGATGAGCAAACACGCGCAACTGACAGAGCGAACCGGTGTGGCGGTGTATTTTTGCGACCCACACAGCCCGTGGCAGCGTGGATTGAATGAAAACACCAACGGGCTGCTGCGCCAATATTTACCGAA
>JBDSEJ010000404.1:0-9537 GCA_039920105.1 Candidatus Nitrotoga sp.
ATGCCAACCACCAAGCCGCGCAGCATGGAAGCAAGCACATATGCCGCAAAGAATTCCCAATAGGCAATCGGCGCCAGCAGCACGAACACGATATTGCCAGTAATCTTGGATTGAATCAGGCTGGAAGAGCTGTTGGCAAAAGCGTTCTGCAACATTGCCATCCTATCAAGCAATAGAGCCAATGCTTGCGGAGCTCCGCGTAGCGGGGGTTATGGTGCTGGAGATGGCCTTGCAGCAGCCTGACCTGGAAGAAGTTTTCTTGCGTTTGGTGGGGCGGTCCGTGAAGTGAGGCAGGCATGTTGAGCTTTTACAGCCTACTCTACAAGGAGGTGTTCCGTGTATGGAAGGTGGGCTTCCAGACCGTACTTGCCCCAGTGCTGACCGCATTGCTCTATCTTCTGATTTTTTCGCATGTGCTGGCGCAGCATGTCGAGGTATACCCGGAGGTCCATTACACTGCTTTCCTTATCCCTGGACTGGTGATGATGGCCGTGTTACAGAACGCTTTTGCCAACAGCTCTTCCAGCCTGATTCAATCCAAGATTACCGGCAATATCGTGTTCGTGCTTCTGGCGCCGATTTCCTATTGGGAGTTCTTTGCGGCATATGTGCTCGCTTCAATGATGCGAGGCTTGGTGGTTGGCATGGGCGTATATTTGGCCGCACTGTGGTTTGTCCAGCCGCCTTTGCAGTTTCCAATCTGGATTATATTGTTCGCCGTTTTAGGAAGCGCGATTCTTAGTTCACTGGGGGTGGTGGCCGGGATGTGGGCAGAAAAATTCGATCAACTTGCAGGGTTCCAGAACTTCATTATTATGCCGCTGACTTTTTTGTCAGGCGTATTTTATTCCATTCACTCGCTGCCTCTTTTTTGGCAAGCGTTGTCGCGTTTTAACCCATTCTTTTATATAATAGACGGTTTTCGTTATGGTTTTTTCGGCGTGTCGGACGTTTCTCCTTGGTTAAGTTTGATGGTGGCGAGCATGTGTTTGCTGGGTCTAACGCTGTTGGCTTTGGGGTTGTTAAAGTCTGGATATAAATTGCGGTATTGATGGTTGTTTCACAGAGTATCTGGTTGGACATTGAGCAGAAAATGACGCGAATTTATCTCACCGCTGACTATGGCATGTTTTCGAGGCGGTAGTCGAGAACAATAAATTCGCAGTCAAGCTTTCTCAAGCGCATAAGTCAAATCGGGGGAATCAAATACATGGAGGTTCATGTCTGTTTCGATGAAAAATAAGACATGGCGACAATAGCGATTACAGTGAAATTGGAATTTTTAAATATGCCAGCATGCAAAAATTAGTTATTCAAGGTGGTAATCCATTGCGCGGCGAAGTTCGTATTTCCGGTGCCAAGAACGCGGCATTGCCTATAATGTGTGCCAGCCTGTTAACAAGTGATGTCTTGCAGTTAAGCAATATGCCGGATTTGCACGATATCGCAACCATGCGTAAATTGTTGGAGCAGATGGGCGTGAAGGCGGTTGTACAAGGTGAGGAAATGGCTTTGCATGGTGCACATGTGGATAAGCTGGAAGCTCCTTATGAAATGGTAAAGACAATGCGTGCCGCAGTGCTAGTGCTGGGTCCTCTGGTGGCGCGCTTCGGTGAGGCGCGCGTATCAATGCCGGGTGGTTGCGCCATCGGTTCACGTCCCGTAGATATGCACATCAAGGGGCTGCAGGCAATGGGTGCTCAAATTTTTATTGAGCATGGTTATATTCATGCGCTGGCAAAGCGCCTCAAAGGTGCACGAATCTTATTCGATATCGTCAGTGTGACCAGTACAGAAAATTTGATGATGGCTGCTGCTTTGGCAGAAGGGGTTACAGTACTGGAAAATGCCGCGCGTGAACCGGAGGTGGTGGATTTAGCGAATTGCCTGATTGCAATGGGGGCGAAAATAGAGGGGGCAGGCAGCCACACAATTGTCATAACCGGTGTGGACAGATTGCACGGTGCAGCCCATCGCGTCATGCCGGATCGCATCGAGAGTGGAACTTTTCTAGTGGCGGCAGCGGCAACGGGGGGTAGCATCGTGCTGCTGGATACACGAGCGGAACTCCTCGATTCCGTACTGGAGAAACTTGCTGAAGCCGGTGCACGAATCCGTAGCGATGGTGACTGTATTCACTTGGATATGAAAGGTCGGCCCAGATCAGTAAGCGTGCGTACTGCGCCGTATCCAGCATTTCCTACAGATATGCAAGCACAGTTTATGGCGCTGAATGTTATTGCAGATAGCAGCGCGATGGTAGTGGAAACGATTTTTGAAAATCGCTTTATGCATGTGCAAGAGTTGCGCCGTCTTGGTGCAAGGATAGACGTGGAAGGTAATGCTGCCTTGGTTCACGGGGTGGGTCATCTGGAAGGCGCAATGGTAATGGCAACGGACTTGCGTGCATCTGCTTGTCTGGTCATTGCCGGATTGGTAGCGCAGGGTGAAACCGTGGTTGATCGCATTTACCATCTGGATCGCGGTTATGAACGTATAGAGATAAAACTGTCGCAACTCGGAGCGAACATATTTCGCATCCAATAGATGAAAGATACCGCATGATTACCATCGCCTTATCCAAAGGGCGCATTTTTGAAGAGACCCTGCCATTGCTGCAGGCGGCAGGGATAACGCCGCTGGAAGCCCCGGAGCCTTCGCGCAAGTTGATTTTATCCACCAATCGTGCCGACGTGCGTCTTATTATTGTGCGTGCTTCCGATGTGCCAACCTATGTGCAATACGGAGCAGCTGATTTGGGGATCGCGGGCAAGGATGTGCTCGACGAGCATGGTGGCACTGGTTTGTATCAGCCGCTGGATTTGAATATTGCGCGTTGCCGCATGATGGTGGCAGTGAGGAATGATTTTGATTACGAATCTGCTGTGCGTCAGGGTGCGCGCCTGCGTGTGGCGACCAAATATGTGCAGACTGCACGCGAGCATTTTGCGGCTAAAGGTGTGCATGTGGATTTGATCAAATTGTATGGTTCGATGGAATTGGCTCCACTGGTCGGTTTGTCAGATGCAATCGTGGATTTGGTCAGCAGCGGCAACACACTGAAGGCCAATCACCTTAAGGCGGTAGAAGATGTTTCTGCGATTTCCTCGCGTCTGGTGGTGAATCAGGCCTCACTTAAACTCAAGCATGCTGCTATTCAGCCCATGCTTGATGCATTTTCCTTGGCGGTAATTCAATGAAAATCAGACGGCTTTCCACTCGGCAGCCAGATTTCAATTCGCAACTGGACAGGCTGCTGGCTTTCGAGTCTACTCAGGATAACCAGCTGGATGCGACTGTGGCGGCTATTCTGGCGGATGTGCGCACACGGGGAGATGTGGCCCTGCTCGATTACACCCGGCGCTTCGACCGCATGGAGGTGCATGACAGTGCTGCACTGGAGCTGCCGCCTGCTGTCTTGCGTGCCGCTTTCGAGGGTTTGCCCGCCGCACAGCGTGCCGCTCTGGAGCAAGCCGCACAGCGCGTTACTGCTTACCATCAAAAGCAGTTACAAGCTTCATGGAGTTATACAGAGGCGGATGGCACCCTGCTCGGTCAGCAGATTACACCATTGGATCGGGTGGGTCTGTATGTGCCGGGCGGCAAGGCTGCCTACCCATCTTCAGTTTTGATGAATGCGCTACCAGCGAAAGTGGCCGGGGTGGGCGAACTGATTATGGTAGTGCCGACCCCAGACGGAGTGCGAAACGCCCTGGTGTTGGCAGCAGCTCATCTGGCCGGGGTGGATCGGGTATTCAGCATTGGCGGGGCGCAAGCGATTGCTGCGCTGGCTTATGGCACGGTAACCGTTCCGCGCGTAGATAAAATCGTCGGCCCTGGCAATGCTTACGTGGCTGCCGCCAAACGGCGCGTATTTGGCGTCGTTGGTATTGATATGGTGGCCGGGCCATCAGAAATTTTGGTGATCTGCGATGGACAAACTGATCCGGACTGGATTGCGATGGATTTGTTTTCTCAAGCAGAGCACGATGAGTTAGCGCAGGCTATCCTGCTGACTCCGGATGCTGCTTTTGTTACTGCTGTGGCGCAAAGTGCAGATCGTCTGCTGGCAAAAATGCCGCGCTGTGACATCATACGCTCTGCACTAGAGAACCGCGGTGCTTTGATAGACGTGGCTGATTTGGACGAAGCGTGTTTAATTAGTAACCGTATAGCACCGGAGCATCTTGAGCTGTCAGTGGACAATCCTCAGCAGTGGTTGACAAAAATTAAGCATGCCGGGGCAATTTTCTTGGGTCGTTACACTTCCGAGTCGCTCGGTGATTATTGCGCCGGCCCGAATCATGTCTTGCCGACCTCTGGCACGGCACGCTTTTCCTCCCCGCTGGGTGTGTATGACTTTCAAAAACGTAGCAGCTTGATTCAAGTATCTGCGCAGGGTGCGGTAATACTGGGCGAAGTTGCTGCAGTGTTGGCCCTCGGTGAGGGCCTGCATGCGCATGCACAGTCCGCCCAGTTCAGAATGGGGTCGTGAGCACATTGAGAGTTAAGACGAATCATTCCAACAGGTTGTGCGTTGGATGCTTAAAATTCAACGGCTTTCTGTTTGAGTGTAAGCGTATATGAGATTGTTCGCGTCCATATTGGACTTTCAAATCTGCGCTTCACCCGAATGGCACTGCTATAATTCGTCATTATGAACAAAGCTATCTTCGCCACCTCGCGCGCGCTTGATTTAGCACGCGAGGTACTAAACATTGAAGCTGCAGCTGTATTGGCTCTTACGCAACGTATTGATGAAAATTTTTTGCGGGCGTTAAGTATCATTTTAGCGTGCGAAGGTCGTGTAATTGTAAGCGGCATGGGTAAATCAGGCCATATTGCACGCAAGATTGCCGCTACACTTTCCAGTACTGGTACGCCAGCATATTTTGTGCATCCCGCCGAAGCTAGTCACGGCGATTTAGGCATGATTACAGCTAATGATGTGTTTGTCGCGTTATCGTACTCCGGAGAAAGTCAGGAATTGCTTACTATAGTGCCAGTCCTCAAACGACAGGGGGCACGGTTGATTAGTCTGACAGGTAATCCGCGATCCAGCTTGGCAATGGCAGCGGACGCGCATCTTGATGCTGCTGTGGACAAAGAAGCTTGTCCGTTGGGGCTTGCTCCCACTGCCAGCACCACGGCGGCGTTGGCGCTGGGCGATGCGCTGGCTGTGGCGCTGCTGGATGCCAAAGGTTTCGGGGAGGAAGATTTTGCTCGTTCACACCCTGGTGGAAGCTTGGGTCGCCGATTGCTTACCCACGTACGCGACATTATGCATTCCGATAAGGGGGTTCCTGCTGTGAATCAAAATGCAACGCTGGCTGAGGCAGTGCTTGAAATCTCGTGTAAAGGCTTAGGCATGACTGCTATTGTAGATGATGCTCGGCAGGTGCTGGGTATCTATACTGATGGAGATTTACGCCGCACGTTGGAAAAGCGTGTTGATTTCACCACCACTACAATCAGTTCCGTCATGTCGCACAATCCGCGCAGTATTTTGCCGGATGCACTGGCAGCCGAAGCGGTGCAGATTATGGAGCAACATAATATTAGTCAATTGCTGGTGATTGATTCAAGCAATAATTTGGTAGGCGCTCTTAATATGCATGATCTGCTGCGTGCGAAAGTGATTTGATGTCGTTAAGTCAAGCGCAATCCGTTCGCCTAATCGCTTTTGATGTCGACGGCATTATGACGGATGGCGGCCTCTATTTAACCGATTCGGGAGAAGAGTTTAAGCGCTTTAATTCACTTGACGGACACGGCTTAAAAATGCTTAAGGCATCCGGTGTGGAACTGGCTATCATTACTGGTCGAACTTCCCGGTGTGTAGAGCTACGCGCGAGCAACCTTGGCATCTCTCACCTGTATCAAGGTGTTCATGACAAGCTTGCGAGCATGCAAAAACTGCTTGCTCAGCTTAATCTGCCATTGGAAGCCGCCGCCTTTATGGGTGACGACGTAATGGATCTGTCGGTAATGCTACATGTCGGGTTAGCTATCAGCGTGCCGAGTGCGCCACAAGTTGTGCGAAACCGCGCTCACTATATTACCGAGCGTAACGGTGGGCATGGCGCGGTACGCGAAGCATGCGAATTGCTGATGACTGCGCAAGGGACGCTAGATGCGCAACTTGCGTCCTATTTGACATGAATTATTCAATCGTTATTGATCGTTTGCGCGCTTGGTTCTCAGGATTGCCCCTGTTGTTGTTGCTACTGCTGCTGGCTGTAGCTTATTGGCTGAATCAGCAGGTACAGCCGCTGCCGTCTACACCCGACAGCAGCAAGCGTCACGACCCAGATTTTATTGTTAGTAGATTTGTCGCTACCACTCTGAATGAACAGGGTAAGCCACATTTCGTGATGGCTGCAAAAAAAATGCTGCATTACCCGGATAATGATAGTACGTACCTGGAAGCCCCCGAACTTACCAGCTTTGATTCAGAGCAACCTCCCGTGCATACTTACGCAAATAATGGGATGGTGTCAGGCAAGGGCGAAGAAATATTTTTACACGACGATGTAAAAATCGTACGGACTGCCAGTGCCACGCAAAGTGAAATGACATTCACCACTTCTTATCTTCATGTTAGCCCTGACCGTGGCCTGGCCATAACAGATCAGCCTGTAACTTTAATTAATGGACGTAACATTGTGCATGCAGTGGGTATGCAATTTGATAATAAAGCGCGCATAGTAAAATTGCTTGCGCAAGTTAAAAGTGAATATGTTTCAGACAAAAATTAAATACGCCACGTTGCTCTGTATAGGGCTAATCTTCCATTTGCCAATCAGCCAAGCGGAACTTGCCGACCGTGACAAGCCAATGCATTTGGAAGCGAACCAGCTCAGTATTGACGATGTAAAACAGATCAGCGTCTTTGAAGGCAAAGTGCAGCTTACTCAGGGTACGATGATTGTTAACGCCGACAAAATTGTCGTGGTGCAGGACAAGGAAGGATTCAAGCACGGTACAGCAACGGGAAAACCTGCCAGTTTTCGCCAGAAGCGCGATAATGTTAACGGATATGTGGAAGGTTATGGTGAGCGTATCGAATATGACACCAAAACTACAACCATAGATTTCTTTGGTCAGGCGCGCATGAAGCAGGATCAAGATGAAGTGCGTGGAGAGCATATTACCTATAACTCAAAGACTGAGGTATTTCAGGTAAACAGTAACTCCAACAATGGGCGCGTGCGCGCTATCATCCAACCCAAAAACAAGAGCGCTTCGGTCAATGCACCCCTGTCAATCAAGTCGACTACGACATTAACCAAGCCAAATGAGCATCAATGAGCGAGCTACGCGCCGTTTCACTGAAAAAACGTTATCGTTCCCGCACCGTAGTGCATGATGTTTCCCTGTCGGTGCATAGCGGTGAAGTTGTTGGACTGCTTGGTCCTAATGGTGCTGGGAAGACTACTTGTTTCTACATGATTGTCGGACTGGTAGCTGCGGACGGAGGCGATATTTTCATCAATGGACAAACCATTACTCATCTTCCCATACATCGCCGTGCGCGTTTGGGGTTGGGCTATCTGCCACAGGAAGCATCTATTTTTCGCCGCCTAACTGTCGCACAAAATATTCAGGCAGTGCTGGAATTACAAGAATATGACAACGATGAAATTCAAGCACGGCAAGATGAGTTAATGGAAGATCTTCATATTACTCATATACGTAACAATCCAGCTATCAGTCTGTCCGGGGGGGAGCGACGACGTGTCGAAATCGCTCGTGCACTGGCCACCAATCCACGCTTCATTCTGCTGGATGAACCATTTGCTGGGGTGGACCCGATTGCTGTGTTAGACATTCAGAAAATAATTCGTTTTCTTAAAGAACGTGACATTGGCGTGCTGATTACTGATCATAATGTTCGCGAAACATTGGGAATCTGTGACCGTGCTTATATTATCAATGCTGGGTCGGTAATGGCGGAAGGCAAACCCGACGAAATCATTTATAATGAGGGTGTGAGAAAAGTATATCTTGGCGAGCATTTCAAATTATAAATGCACACTATGCGCCGTTCTTGTCCGTGAATTGCGTAATGAAACCCACATTACAACTTAAGCAATCTCAGCAACTAACGCTTACCCCCCAGTTACAGCAAGCCATTCGCCTGTTGCAACTGTCCACTCTGGAGGTCAACCAAGAGGTGGCACGTTTGCTGGACGACAACCCATTACTTGAGCGTGAAGATGAAGACGCCATGCAACCCTACGCACATGGAGATGCTGCCGCTACCTCTGTAGTAGATACTGCCGAAGTAAAAGATGAAATGCCGCAGCAGGCCAATGAAGAATGGGAAAAAGAAGACTGGAATGAGTCTTCATTTTCTGCAGCAAGCGGTCCGGATGATGAAAAAGAAGCTCATGCCGAAGTTGCGGCAGACACTCCAAGTCTGCGTGAACATCTTATCTGGCAACTAAATATGAGTCAGCACGATGTGCGCGACCGGGAAATTATCGGTCTATTGATTGATGCATTGGATGCCAACGGTTATCTAGCGCAGCCTCTGGATGAAGTTTTAGAAATGCTGCCAGAGCAACTTGGCATTACCTTGGATGATTTGGAAACTGCATTGGTGCAATTGCAGCACTTGGACCAGCCCGGCATAGCCGCACGCAGCTTAAGCGAATGCTTGGCTCTACAACTCAAAGCACTTCCGGAAGATACTCCATGTCGTGGCCTGGCACTGCGCTTGGTGATGTTGCACCTCAACCTGCTTGGCGCACACGACTTTACCAAACTGAAGAAACTTCTTCGTTGTGACGATGACGCCTTGCGCACGGTGCAATCGCTCATTACCCATCTGCAACCAAGACCTGGCGCTGAATTTGAGCAGCGAGCGGCAGACTATGTGGTGCCTGATGTGGTAGTAGAGCGCCACCAAAGTGGCTGGCAGGTACGTCTGAATCAGTCTGCAATGCCTCGTCTGCGTGTTAATCAAATGTATGCCAATATTTTGCAACAGGGCAACGAAAAAAACGCACAGCAGTTGGCTGGCCAATTACAGGAAGCTCGCTGGTTCATCAAAAACCTGCAACAGCGCTTCGATACTATTTTGCGTGTATCAAAGGCAATTGTTGATCGCCAATGCAATTTTTTCGAGCACGGAGAAACCGCCATGCGCCCGCTGGTGCTACGCGAAATCGCAGAGCAGCTTGATCTGCATGAATCAACCGTCTCTCGGGTGACTACGCAAAAGTTCATGTTGACGCCGCGCGGTATCTATGAGCTGAAGTACTTTTTTTGTAGCGGAATTGCAACCGAAGGTGGTGGTACGTTTTCTTCCACGGCGATCCGCGCACTCATTAAGCAGATTGTCAGCCAGGAAGATGTACGTCACCCCTTAACCGACAGCCGGATGTCTGAAATCCTGGCACAGCAGGGCATATTGGTTGCCCGGCGTACCGTGGCAAAATACCGGGAGTTGCTGAACATCCTCCCGGTTAATCTTCGTAAATCACTTTAATCACAAGGAGCAGGCCATGAATCTCAATCTCAGCGGACACC
>JBDSEJ010000405.1:0-3988 GCA_039920105.1 Candidatus Nitrotoga sp.
GTTTTTTTATCTGCAATGTGAGCGGAGTCATCCCGTGAGATCTGAGTTCCGCACGTGTTCGAGACTGTGCAGCCACACTTTGAATTGCACTGAGTGCTTCAATGAAACCGTTCAGAGCTGATTGTGCCGTACCATCAGCCATTTTGGCTAACTCCCCTTTAACGTGGTACGTTCGACCAACGTGGCGACTGAGAAACGATTCATCGCGCCTTTGATCATGTCGGCTTCCCAGTGTCCCGGTATTAAACGATCCACTTGCTTCCGGCGGACGCAGGTGGATACTCTGCATTTGTGCGATATGTCCGCGACCTTCTGGTGTACCGGTCTTGGAACGGCGCTTGTCACGACACCAGCGTAATCTGGCAATCAATTAATGGCGCAGTGCACCACGCGGCTTGACGTTGAGCGTGTGGTAAATCGTTTCGTGACTGACACGTTGTGAGGGTTGATCTGGGTGAACACTATTAAGAGTGCCTGCAATTTGCTCAGGTGACCATTTCTTTTTCAGATGCTCCTTTACCACTTCAAATAACGGATTGCCTTCCACGAGTGTCAATGGTCTACGGGGCTTCATTCGCAGACGGTTTGCTTGTTCGCCAGCCAAGGAGGCAACGTAATCAGACTCACATCCTAAACCCCGTGCAATCTTGTTTGAAATAGTACTTGGAGAGCGTTTCAAGAATCGCCCATTTCCCACAGTCCACTTCCTGCTCGTTTTATCAACATGATCGTTGCGCGCTCTTCAGAATTCAACTGCTTGTAATGCTTTCCTGGTTTCTCCATTCCAACACCTTAACCTTTCCAAGGTGTTGCGGTTGGTTATTGAGCGCGCCGGGATAGCGCTTGCGCTGGAGATATTTAGTGTCGGTAATAATATCGGCGAACATGCAGGTGCGGTGGAAGTCGATGAAGGTTTAGATGGTGTCGGCGAATAGCGTTGACGAGTGATGCGAAGGGTTATTGGATGTGACTGTAACCCAGATGCTTGCGCACGATGACGTTTTTTTTGATCCGGCCTGGGTGTTATCGTTGCTGTGCTGTAAACGTGATTTTGTTTGCTCTTCGACGAACAATTTGTTGAGCAATTTCACGATGGTTGCATTGATGCATATCGATCATTTATCGCTGTGGAACTCGAATATTGAGAACGGAAAACTTTGCAACAAATCTTCAAGTACCGGGATCAGTAAAGCTACGTTGATGCGCTCGCAAGCTGCCACACCTTCGTACTGGGTGACGCAAACCAAGCCATTGATTTGATAGACGCCCTTGATGTCATCCAAATCGCCTTGATGGATGGTGTCAACGCGCAGGTAGTCCAGAGTTGTTCCGCGCTGGGCGGCGCTCGCCGATAGGGACGGTCGCCGACCGCGTCTTAGTCCAGACTTGGCGCTGGTAGCCGATACTCTGGCGTAGGTAGTAAAGCTGCGCCCCGGAGATCGTGGTAAGGAGACGGTAGCGGATCTCGCCAAAAACCCAAAAGGTACACTCCATGAGCTTCTTTGAATCCAACCCAGACATCGTGCCGTGCAAGGTGTTGGTATGAGCGAGCAGAAGCAAATCAACGCCGGTGAAGGTTCGCGCAAAACGGGTGCGTGTACCTTTGTAGCGTTTGACAAGCTGGCGATTATCACAGCCGCGTTTAACCAGTTTGGTTATCTGTTAGCGCGAATAGCCGGTAACGCGCTCAAGAAAGCGAAACACGATGGCTTTACCGGCACGCTTCAGACGACAGTAACCGAAACGGCGCACCGTGTGTCCGATGTAATCGTAGCACTCATCGTTGCCACCGCAAAATCAACCGTTATGATTCCCCCAAAAAGGCTTGTAGTTAGACCAGGGAATACAGCTGTTCGTCGTTCATATTGATCACCATGCCTTTCATAATGATCGCTTCCACCTGCCTGCTCAGAACACAAAACCCGTTGGATTCACGCTCCTCGCTCAGACTCAAACCCCATTGGAAATTGCTCAGTGAAGATTTAACCTGGCAATTCCGATATACTGAATTTTATGATCGGCATAGCTACTACCAATAGTCTCCAAAGAATTCGGCTACATTAGCTGTGTCATTTTGAAAAAGTCGGCAGATAATTAAGTATCAAGGTTAATGATAAAGGAGAGCAGAATGAATTCAGTTTCTTTAGGCAAGCTGCGCAAAGTGGCGCTGTTGGCGGCAATAATCGCATCGCCTGGTGTCTCAGGATGCGATCGGCTCGGAGGAAGTTCAACTCCCCAGCAGTATATCCAAAAGGCAAAGGACTTCCAGGACAAAGGTGACCTGCGCGCAAGTATCATCGAACTCAAGAACGCGTTGCAGCAAAGCCCTGACAATGCCGAAGCACGCCTGCTTCTGGGAGAAAATTATGTCAAGGTAAAGCAGGGGGCGGATGCAGAAAAAGAACTGTTGCGGGCCCAGAAACTAGGGGGCGACGAAGAATCAATCAAGATTTTGCTGGGGCAAGCGCTGCTTATGCAAGATCTATATGAACGTGTCCTTAAAGATGTCACGCCCGGTTCCCAGACCTCTCCTCAGAATATGGCTAGAATACAGCAACTTCATGGCGAAGCTCAGCTCGGCTTGGGGCAGATGGAGCAAGGGTGTAGCCTGTTCAAGCAGTCTGCGCAGACTGATTCAGCATATGTCCCTACCTATTGGGGACTTGCCAGGTGCGCCGTTGCCATAAATGACTTCGATCAAGCCAAGATGCTGCTTGAACAAGCGCTCAAGTTGGACGCCAAAAACACCACTACCTGGATGTGGCTCGGTAAATTGGCACAAGCCAGAAATGATCCTAAAGCGGCAGAGGCTGCCTATTCCAGTTTACTCAAGATCGCCCCTAATCACATCGATGCCCACCTAAGCCTTGCTTCGCTGCATTTTTCGGCAGGAAAATTAGATATTATGCAGGCGGAAATTGGCGCAGCACGCAAAGTGGCGCCGGATAACCTGCAAGTCAAGTATTTGCAGGCACTACTGGATTTCCACCAGGCTAAATATTCCACAGCGCGGGATAACCTGCAAGAAGTGCTGAAAAATGTCCCAAATCATATGCCGAGCATCCTGCTTTCCGGCATGGTGGCATATAGACTGGGCAATTATGAACAGGCCACCCAGAACCATACAAAGGTCTTGAATCAGTTCCCCGATAACGTGTATGCGCGCAAAGGTCTCGCGGCTGCTTTGATAAAAACGGGGCAATCCAATCGCGCATTGGATACTTTAAAACCCTTGCTAACGGCGGAAAACCAAGACCTGAATGTATTGGTGATGGCTGGCGAAGCTTCTCTGCAGGCGAATGAACCCAAAAAGGCGCGTGACTATCTTCAAAAAGCAATGACAATTGCCCCGAAGAACGCGAAACTACGTACTGAGCTGGGGGTAAGTTATATGGCCGCCGGTGATTCGGCGCGCGCCATGGCGGAGCTGGAATCCGTAGCTATAGAGGATGCAGGTCAAAGCACAGCAGATACACTCTTGATCTTGACTCATCTGCGTAACAGGGAATACGACAAGGCGCTGGCGGCGATTAATGTATTTGAGAAAAAGCTCCCGAACGACCCGGCTGTATATAATTTCCGCGGTGCGGCCTATGCCGGAAAAATGGATTTCATCAATGCTCGGAAAAATTTTGAAAAGGTACTTACACTTAATCCAGCCTACAGCGAGGCAGCCATGAATTTGGCGCAGATTGATCTACATGAAAAGAACCCCCAGGCCGCCCGTAAGCGCTACGAAGCCGTCCTGGCCAAGGACAAGAACAATCTCCCCGCGATGTTGGCGCTGGTGAATCTGTCAAGCGATAAGAAAGAGGCCGTTTCCTTGTTGGAGCGAGCGGCTCAGTCCAACCCGTCGGCGATGCAACCGCGACGGCTTCTGGCAGAGCACTATCTGAAGAATAATGAGGCGCAAAAGGCGCTGGGCCTTGCGCGCGAAGCACAGACTGCCAATCCTGACAACGCGGATGCCCTGGATTTTCTCGGCGCA
>JBDSEJ010000406.1:0-4688 GCA_039920105.1 Candidatus Nitrotoga sp.
ATTGTCGCCAAAGTGGGAAGCGCAGTCTTTTCGGTGCTGAAATTCATGCATCAAATGTTATTGCTCTTCAATTCGGAAATAGTTTTGCAAGAAGCTCTTTTGAAATAAGATAGCTTCAATAAATATATTGAAGGACTAGCCGTCTTCTGACGGGAATATATTATATTCAAAATATTTAAATACGCTATCCTTCGAGCAATACTCCATGTATTAGGTCAAGCAGATATAATCAATAGATTTTTCAGGGAATAAGCTGCTGGAAATCATAGGCAAGCGAAATCATTAGTGAGGCGTTGTGGCTATTCGAAGCCTATGAGCAAATCAAGTCAGTGAAATTCGACATCCTGCATCAAGATATTGCCAAGGATTTAAACGATAAAATAAGTTTAGAAATTTCGTAACATTCTTTTCTCCAGCTCCTTTGGATGACTTTCGTTGAAATATGAAGATGAATTGGCGAATCCACAAACGGTATGCATCCTCAGTTCGTTTGCTTAAATGCCTACGACAGCATATACATCATGAACCTGATCCATTAAGCGTAGAGGGGTGTTTGTATCGGCTTGGCGGGGGTAATTAGGCTGCTGCTGACTCCATAAGTTTAACTTCTCGGCTGGTGGAAAAATTCGTAATTTAATACAAAGCCACTCAGCTTGTAATACTAAGTATATGCGGTAAGGGGAATAAAGTTATTCCATATAAATCATGTAGTTATAAAACAATGCGCGCCTTATTATTTTTAATAGGACTGACCGCTGGGTCTGTCTAATAACTGTTATTTTTTCAATCGATAATCGGGCAGTTCAAAATGGATAAGGGCAACCACTATTACAAATGTGATCTCCAAATCCACAGTCCGCGTGACAGAAATTGGGCGGGCGGTGAATTAATTTCAAGTGCAGACCGATCTGAATATGCAATCGCATTTATAAAAAGATGCCGCGTTGCTGAGCTAGATGCGATAGCGATTACTGACCACCACGATCTCTGCTTCTTTCCTTAACATAAGCGAGGCGGCGAAATCAGAGAAAGATGAAAATGGGAATATTCTCCTGAACAGCAGCAAATTATTGTGTTCCCAAGGATAGAACTAACCTTAAGCTCTCCGCCATGCCAAGGGCTACTTATCCTTGATGCGAATTTTCCAGAATCGCTATTCCCAACTGTTCTAGGTACTTTGTCATTGGCCCAATCGCCGTCATCTGAATCAAAAACGCAGCCGACGATAGCAATCCCCAGCTGCATAATTAATAGCATTGGCGACATCTATTCAAAGCTGGATGGTACCGACGGGATAAGAGGCAGATATATCTTTTTGCCACTCGTCAAAGAAGGCGGCCATCAAACCCTCATGCGAACAGGATTCCATCACGCAAATGCAAGTATGCCAAGCGTTGGAGGATATCTAAATGGGAAGCTACAGAATCCAAGTGTTGGCTACCAAAAAATAGTCAATGGCGAGGTGGATGCATATGGATTCAAGTCCATTGCAGTTCTCCAGACCAGTGATCATAGGGCAGACTCATCATTAGGAAATAATTCACCGGCAACATGGATAAAATTCAAGAAGCCCACCGCCGAAACGCTGCGGCAATCCTGTTTGGCAAAAGACTCCAGAATAAGTTTACAGGAACCTGAACTTCCGAATATCCACATCGAAAAAATCGATGTGACAAATTCGGCATTTCTGTCCAACTTTGATATCGATTTCAATCATGGAAGACTTTTCATCATAATAATTATGCGTGTGGATAGTTTCGTGAATTGCATTTAACTTGTTATCGAAAGCAATTCGACCGGATACCTGCTCGGGACTTAGCCTTTCCCGAATCAATATACCCACTTGACCCCTGTCTTCATGGGAAAAGATGTTTGCGTTTTTTCAAAATAAGCGTCGTTCTTTGGACGTTTCCTGCGCCAGCCTTGGCCGCCATCCTGGTTCACCTACATTTCGATTAAAATCGCATTAAATCGTTGATTTAATATAATTTAATTCGCCTGCAATTCCAGGCTGATAAACCCCGCTTTCTCCAACCCATAGATCTTGGATCGTTGCTCGATGGTAAGCTGCTAGTAGCGTTTAATCTGTATTTCTTTTATTTGGTCGTTTGATAAGCTCGAATGCTTCTCAAGCTTGCCTTTCAAACCAGATAAAAGTTGCACTTCGTTTTTGAATCCTCGTAATATAATTATGCAAATCTGAACCGGTACCAATTTTAAAAAATCTTATGTAATTTGGAGCAAGTCATGACGAAATAGGCAGGAACGCTGTTGAAGCCATGCCGGCTATTAAGTCGAAAGCTGCTACAAGGCTTTACCAACTAACGTGGTAGTAAATAATAAGTCTAAGTCTGTTCTAACGCTTAAGGCAGCTACCCCTAAAAAGTGACGACCAACATGGCATACAAAAATTCTGTCACAAAACCTGATGTAACAACTTCTAACGTAGTTAAAGCGGGGAAGTTATCAAAGGCAGGTTAGTCAAAAACACTAAAATGTTGCTTGATAGTTTCAGCATGTCAGAAAATGATTGCTCGTAATTCGCCGCATTTAAAGATGACTTGTCTATTGGCTGATGGCTGATATTCATGTGAAGAAAAGTGAATTGTTGTGAGCAGAGTAGTTTTGCTTGTAAGCTGTCTGATTCTTAGCTGGTTAAAACTGTAGGGCAAGTTGAAATACTTATAACAGGCCTGCCAAATAAACTTTGAGCGGTCGGTACGATGTTATTGTGTTCCAGCGAGGTACTATTGTTCAGCGGGTTTTGTAGCATCGCTTTGTAGCATCGCAGAGTGGCTATGCCATAGTTAAATGTTGACGTTGGCCAAATCAATCGGTACGAGTAATGATCATCTCAAATGGAGAAAAAAATTAGATGGTGGTAACAGGATTTAAATCCTTAGTTCCTGAACATAATGAATGTATATAAGCTATACGCATCGTGCCGTTTATAAGTGGCTAACCTTGTTTAATTGGTAATTACTGTGCAAACATACGATACCATCGCGGCAGTGGATTTGGGTTCCAATAGCTTCCGATTACAAGTCGCGCGAGTGGTGGAAGATCAGATATATCCACTCGATTCTTTGAAGGAAACGGTTCGCTTGGCTGCAGGATTAAAGCCGAACAAGCTTTTGGACGACGAGTCTCAACTACGTGCCCTGGAGTGCCTCAAGCGTTTCGGTGAGCGTTTACGTGGCTTACCTAATCATGCGGTAAGGGTGGTGGGTACCAACACTTTTAGGCTGGCCAAAAATGCATATTCTTTTCTTGAAAAAGCTGAAAATGCCTTGGGATTTCCGATCGAAATAATCGCTGGTCGAGAAGAGGCGCGGCTAATCTATTTGGGAGTGGCACATTGCTTGCCACAATCACAAAATCATAGGTTGGTGGTTGATATCGGCGGTGGCTCTACTGAATGCGTTATTGGCGAGGGATTGGTGCCGCTTCGGATGGAAAGTTTGTATATGGGATGCGTTAGTTACAGTAAGCGTTTTTTTGGTGACGGTAAAATTACTAAAGATGCCATGCGGCAGGCAGAACTCGCTGCACGCTTGGAGCTACAGGCAATTCGTTATGAGTTTTCCGGCGGAAATTGGCAAGAAGCGATCGGTTCTTCTGGTACAGCACGTGCATTGGAAGATTTGTTAAAGCAGAACGATTGGAGCAATGAGGGTATAACGGCAGAGGGATTGGAAAAACTGCGTTCCATGTTACTGAAAGCAGGGGAATGCAAGAGACTGGATGCACTTGGTCTGAAACCGGATCGTATTCCTGTTCTGCCAGGCGGATTCGCCATTATGTCGGCAATTTTCACTGAATTGAAAATTCAGCATATGAGTGTAGCAGGCGCCGCCCTTCAAGAAGGAGTGTTATATGACCTGTTGGGTCGTTTGCATCATCAGGATATGCGTGATGTCACAGTAAACCAATTCATGCGACGCTATCATATTGATCCGTCACAAGCCAAACGTGTGGAAGATTTATCGTTGTCGCTTTTCAAACAAGCGGCTCAGGGTGGCTATGACTTTGATATTGACATTGCACAGCAGCAGCTGCGATGGGTGGCCAAGTTGCATGAGATAGGTATTTCCATCGCACATAGTGGTTCTCACAAACATGCAGCTTACATTCTGGAAAACGCTGATATGCCAGGATTTTCTAAAATGGAGCAGTTTCAGCTTGGATTGCAAGTGAGAGCGCAACGCGGCTCACTTTCCAAGGTGCCAAAGTTGACTGAAATAATACAAGATTGGACCTCAATATTAACATTGCGTCTAGCGGTTTTGTTTTGTCGGAGTCGTGTGGATGTGATTTTGCCTAAAATGCAATTAAAAAGAAGCGGCAATGAGTATCGCATTAAACTTGATAAAAAATGGATTGAGCAAAATCCGCTTACAGAAAGTGCGTTGCAGGCAGAAATCAAAGAATGGAAAGATGTGGGGGTCTATTTTTCAATAGTATATTGATTGAAAAAAATATTTATGATTAGAGTTCTAAGATAGTAGATTTTTTGTGACTTAAAATACTCTGTACTATTTGTTTATGTAAACTGAAGTTGAATTGAAGCTACTCATTGATAGCTCAAGTATCCTCCAGTTATTACAATACCCATTGCTAAAATCGGCTAGCAAATTCGAGACGTCAGGGAAAAGCTTCACATCGTGTACTTTGATTTACAAAATCTG
>JBDSEJ010000407.1:0-3609 GCA_039920105.1 Candidatus Nitrotoga sp.
GTAATGGCAGGGCGAGTATTCATGGACTTGGTGAAAAAACATGACGCTACTCTGTTGCCCATTGATAGTGAGCATAACGCCATCTTTCAGGCATTGCCCAATAATTATTCCCGACATCAAATAGATAGTTTAGCTGCCAGCGGGATAAGTAAAATTATACTCACTGCATCTGGCGGACCTTTTCTAAATACTGCTTTACCTGCATTACAGCATGTCACGCCGGAACAGGCGTGCGCGCACCCTAATTGGATCATGGGACGCAAAATTTCTGTGGACTCAGCTACCATGATAAACAAGGGGCTGGAAGTTATAGAAGCTCACTGGTTGTTTAATGCGCCAGCCGATACGATTCAGGTTGTGGTGCATCCTCAAAGCATTATTCATTCGCTGGTGCAGTATGTAGACGGCTCAGTACTGGCGCAGTTAGGTAACCCAGACATGCGCATCCCGATTGCTCATGCGTTGGCTTACCCGGAACGTATTGAATCTGGTGTAGAACCGTTGGATCTGCTCAAGATAGCTGCACTCGATTTTGTCGCTCCAGATTTTTTACGTTTTCCAGGCTTGGCTTTGGCCTATCAAGCCTTACAAGCCGGCGGCACAGCACCTGCAGTACTAAATGCGGCCAATGAAGTTGCCGTGGCCGCATTCCTAAACAAAGAGATTCCTTTCCTTGCCATCCCGCGTCTGATAGAAAATGTATTAGCTGATTTGCCGGTAGCCATGGTTAACACGCTGGAAGATGTGTTAAGTGCGGATGTTGCTGTGCGTGTAGTGGCAAATAATTTAATAAAAAGCACAATGTGTTTATCGTGATTACACTGCTGGCTTTCATTACTGCTATAGCCTTACTCGTAGTGATCCATGAAATGGGTCACTACTGGGTAGCACGATTATGCGGTGTGAAGGTGTTGCGCTTTTCAGTCGGTTTCGGCAAGATAATTTACACTAAACGTTTCGCAAATAGTGAGACAAATTGGGTGATCTCTGCTATTCCTTTAGGCGGTTATGTCAAGATGCTGGATGAACGTGAAGGTAAAGTGGCAGCACATGAACTTAATTTCGCATTCAATCGCCAGCCCGTGCTGCAGCGCATGGCTATCGTGGTGGCGGGGCCGGTGGCCAACCTAGTGCTGGCTATTTTACTGTTCTGGGCGTTATTCATCTATGGTGTGCCCAGCCTTAAACCTGTTATAGGCGATGTATTGCCTAATACCGCTGCAGCAGCAGCATCCCTGCAAGCACAGGAAACCATCATCAGTATTAATGAACAAGCCATTCCGAGCTGGGAGCAAGTGAGCTGGGTATTATTGGACCTTGCAATGCAAGGTGCTACTGAAGCACGCATAGAGGCGCGTACTGTACAAGGAGATATAGTTCGACATGTAATCGATCTTAATGCGCTCACTCCTAGTGATATGGATGAAGATTTTTTGCGCTCTCTCGGTTTACAACCATATCAGCCGCTAGTACGCCCCGTCATCGGAAAATTGGTAGAAGGCGGGGTTGCCCAACGTGCAGGGCTACTTCCAGATGATAAAATCCTGCGTGTAGAAGGGCAGCAAGTTGAAGACTGGAAAGACTTGGTGGAGGCCGTGCGGGGCCATCCGGGGCAGTTAGTGCAGTTGGAGATTGAACGAAGCGGCACGCTCCGTGTTCTTGAACTCACACCTGAAGCAACCAACGAAGCAAACATTACGGTTGGTAAGATTGGAGCAGCACCTTACATAGACCGGAATGAGTTCGACGCCCTGTTGACTAATGTGCAATATCCGCCGCTTTCAGCATTCAGGCATAGCGTACATAAAACTTGGGAAATTACCAAGCTGAGCTTGAGGTCACTGGGAAAAATGTTGATAGGTGAAATGTCGTTGAAAAATCTGAGCGGGCCAATTACCATTGCTGACTATGCTGGGCAGTCTGCACAGATGGGTGTGGTCTCGTACCTAAACTTCTTGGCATTGATCAGTATTAGCCTCGGAGTATTGAATTTGCTGCCCATCCCATTATTGGATGGGGGGCATTTACTGTATTATATGGTCGAGTTAATTAAGGGCAGCCCGATGTCCGAGGAGGCATGGGGGGTCGGACAAAAAATTGGTATTGCACTGCTCGTTACCTTGATGGCTTTTGCATTTTTTAACGACATTAGCCGCCTGTTTTAGGTTGAAACAATACATGAAATTGAAAAATCTAGCGGGACTTATCCCGCTGTTATATGCTACGTCCGCCGTAGCTATCGAACCCTTCGTGGTGAAGGATATTCGTGTGGAAGGTATACAGCGTACTGAGGCAGGCACTGTATTTAGCTATTTACCGGTCAAAGTCGGTGACAAGTTGGATGATGATAATGCTGCTGCGGCAATCCGAGCGCTGTTCGCTACTGGTTTTTTCAAGGACGTCCGCCTTGAGGTGCACCAAGGGGTATTAATTGTACTGGTGCGAGAACGTCCGTCTATCGCCAGCATTGAAATTATCGGGGTGAAGGATATTCCGAAAGACGCGTTGCGCGACAATCTTAAGTCGGTGGGGCTGGCTGATGGCCGTATTTTTGACAAATCTGCCTTGGACAAAGCGGAACAAGAACTCAAGCGACAGTATGTTGCGCGTGGTAAATACGGGGTGAAGGTCAACGCAACTGTCACCGAATTAGAACGTAACCGCGTTGCCATCAATTTTAATGTGGTAGAAGGTGAAACTTCAAAAATCAAACAAATTAACATTATTGGTAACCAAGCTTTCAGCGAAAAAAAATTGACGGATTTGATGCAGCTCGGCAAACCGAACTGGATCAGCTGGTTTACCAAGAATGATCAATACTCTAAGCAAAAACTTTCTGCTGATTTAGAAATTTTGCGTTCACTTTATCTTGACTCGGGTTATTTAGAGTTTTCCATAGATTCTACTCAAGTTTCTATCACACCGGACAAGGAACACATTTACATCACCATTAATCTTACTGAGGGCGCCAAGTACACGGTTTCCGATATTAAGGTGTCTGGACCTGAAAACATTTTGCCGCATATCGAGACACGCAAGCTGATTAAAGTACAAGCGGGTGATGTGTTTTCTCGGAAGGAGCTAACCGAATCCAGCAAAAAAATAGGTGACCGCCTTGGTGAGGATGGTTACGCCTTTGCTAATGTAAATGCTGTGCCGGATGTGGATAAAGAGAAGCATCAAGTGGGATTCGCCTTTGTAGTAGACCCTGGTTCGCGAGCCTATATACGACACATCGACATTACAGGTAACACTAAAACCCGCGACGAAGTGATCCGGCGCGAATTTCGCCAAATGGAGGGAGCTTGGTACTCCGCATCTAAAATAAAGACATCCAAACAAAAAGTCGACCGTTTGGATTTTTTTAGCGAAGTAAATATTGAGACTCTCCAGGTGCCAGGCAAAAGTGATCAGTTAGATGTAAGCTTGGCTGTTAAGGAGAAATCCACCGGGAACTTTTCGATCGGTGCCGGGGTATCCAGTAACGTTGGAGTGGTATTTACTGGTTCTGTCACTCAACGAAATTTGTTTGGTACCGGCAACAATTTGTCTACACAAATTAATACTGGTAAGATCAATCAAGTGTATTCGGTTTCTTTTACCAACCCC
>JBDSEJ010000408.1:0-2724 GCA_039920105.1 Candidatus Nitrotoga sp.
CCTCCGCTGAAGCTTGCCTGGCGTGGATGGGGGGAGCTAAATGTGGCCATCACTCACAGTTTTGGTGTAATACTGTGCGGCTACATATTCCAGGGCGGAGTATGGAGTAGTCCCTTTCCCTGGCTTATTAGCTTGCCGCTACTTCTGGCGGTGATGCCGGCCATCATCCTCTCGGGTATCCCAGACTACGAGGCAGATAAACAAGCGGGCAAGGGCACCTTGGTGGTGCGCTTGGGATTCGGCCGGGCAATGCTGCTGGCTCTGTTACTGGCTGCTGCAGCGCCATTGGTCGTTATACTCATTAAGGATCAGCCGGCTTTGCATGGTAGCTTGCAGGGGTTGCTACCGTGGGTGCTTCCCCATGCTTCTCTGTTAGGATTTCTGATATACCGTAACTGGAGACAGCAGCGGTTAGGCGGCCGCATCAACGGGCTGATGGTGGCATCGCTAACATATATAATTTGGTTTGGATTGGTCCCCTTGTTACATTTGAAATAAGTCTGAATTTAAGCTTCCAAAACCGAATTAAATACTCTATTTTATTAGAGTAACAATGCACGATTGGTTAGGTGATTTTTAGCAGTAATGTTGATTATAAACAATGCATTATGTTAAAGACGATATCTGCTTAACTTTTTCATGTTGAACGCCGTCTTTGCGATGAACGACCTACTTTTTCAATTTAACCTAAATGAGTTCGCTTCCGGCTCGTGCCTTGATGGAAATACAGCCATTGTTCAGGCTCCTTCCAAATTGGACAAGCCTCCCCGTGGGTATATGCATGAAATGGGCGTAAACTGTGCGTATTAATTCGCCTCTACGTAAAACCGGATTTACCCGGGCTCTCAGAAAACACATGAGCAAGAAGCCAGGCTGGTCAGATAGGCTATGCACGAAATTTGAAACGCAACTAATCCGCACGCCCGATAAGGACGGGTCGCAGCGTCCTGTCGAGGAACTGCTGCGCGAGCTCCAGGTTTATCAGATTGAACTTGAGATGCAGAATGGAGAGTTGCGGCAGGCGCAGGTTGATCTGGAAGAGTCTCGTGATTGCTACCTGGATCTATATGACTTTGCTCCTGTCGGTTACCTTACTCTCACAAGCAAAGCCCTGATCGCTGAAGTCAATCTCACCGGTTCATCGCTTTTGGGAGTTGAACGAAAAAAACTGCTGCTGCGCCGATTTGTACAGTTTGTCACTGAAGAAGAAAGCGAACGCTGGAACCGTTTTTTCATGAGCGTTTTACAACGCGATGAGCGGCAGAATTGTGAATTGGTGCTTAAGCGAGGTAATGGTTCAGAATTTCATGCCCGTCTGGATTGTTTACACGTCAAAAAGGGCAAGGGCGAGCACACAGTACGCATTACATTGACCGACATCAGCGAACGTATGCAAGCCGAAGAAGCGCAGCGTATTGCTGCTATCGCCTTCGAGTCGCAGGAGGGGATCATGGTGACCGATGCTAGCGGCGTCATCAAGCGGGTAAACGATGCCTTTACACGCATCACGGGTTACAGTGCGGAAGAGGCGGTAGAATGCACGCCAGCGCTGCTGAGTTCCGGACGGCATGACAAGGGTTTTTACAAATGCATGTGGACAACCCTGAATGAGCAGAAGTACTGGCAGGGCGAGATGTGGAATAAGCGCAAAAACGGCAAAATATGTGCCGATTGGCTGACCATTACTGCTGTCACTGCGACCAATGGAATCATCACCCATTACGTCGGAACTTTTTCCGATATCATCATTAATCCTGAGTCATCGGCCGAGATCCATCGGTTGGCCTACTATGATTTACTCACTCAGTTGCCAAACCGCCGCATGCTGCTTGACCGTTTGAAACAGGCACTCGCAGTCAGCAGTCGCAGCAAGCATTATGGCGCCCTTCTATTTTTGGATCTGGATAACTTCAAAAATCTCAACGATACACGCGGCCACTATATTGGTGACTTGTTGCTGGTTGAAATCGCTCACCGGCTGAATTCCAATGTGCGTGAAGGTGATGCTGTAACCCGGTTAGGCGGCGATGAGTTCGTATTGATGTTGGAAAATTTAAGCGAGGACATTCAGGAAGCTGTTATTCAGGCAGGCTTGGTAGGCGAGAAAGTTCTCAATGCTGTTGCGTTACCTTATAAGCTTAAGGGGCTCGATTTATGGTGCACCGCCAGTATCGGAGTCAGCCTGTTTTACGGCCATGAAGCTACGGTTGATGAGCTGCTCAAATACTCTGATTTCGCTATGTACCATGCGAAAAAAGAGGGGCGCAACAGTATACGTTTCTTCGACCCCGAAATGCAGTCCACCCTGATTGAGCGTAGCGCACTTGAAAGCGATCTGCGCCATGCACTGGGGCGTCGGGAGCTGCGCCTCTACTATCAGATACAGGTAGACAATGAGCGTCGTCCCATCGGTGCCGAGGCATTGCTTCGCTGGGTACATCCCGAACGCGGCCTTATTCTTCCCGAAAAGTTTATTCCATTGGCCGAAAAAACTGGTCTGATCGTACCAATTGGATTGTGGGTGTTGCAAACGGCGTGCGCTCAGCTCAGAGACTGGTCCTTCAATCCAGCTACCAGCAACCTACAACTTGCCCTTAATGCCAGTGCGCTCGAGTTGCGCCAGCCCGATTTCGTCGAGCAGGTGCGGCAGGTCATCTCTGCAACCGGTATCAATCCGGCACTTCTGAAAATCGAACTGACCGAGAGCCTGCTAGTCGACAGTGT
>JBDSEJ010000409.1:0-2523 GCA_039920105.1 Candidatus Nitrotoga sp.
CACTTGCAAAAATTCTGTATTAGGGTGTTTGCGGCCGCCTTGTGGCGGCACAGAAGCTTTGGTACCCTCGATCAACTTTAGTAACGCCTGTTGCACCCCTTCACCGGACACGTCTCGAGTGATAGAAGGATTATCTGACTTGCGAGAAATCTTATCAATTTCGTCAATGTAAATTATACCGCGCTGCGCGCGCTCTACATCATAGTCGCAAGCTTGCAATAATTTCAGAATAATATTCTCGACATCCTCTCCAACATATCCAGCCTCGGTTAATGTTGTAGCATCGGCCATCACAAACGGTACATCAAGCAGACGCGCCAAGGTTTGCGCTAACAAGGTTTTTCCAGATCCAGTTGGACCAAGCAGTAGAATATTACTCTTAGCAAGCTCCACCCCATCATTGTTAGTGCTTTTCAATCTCTTATAATGGTTATACACCGCCACAGACAGAATTTTCTTGGCATGCTCCTGTCCGATCACATACTCATCAAGACGCGCACGAATTTCATGAGGCACAAGTAGGTCAGCCTTGTCCGTCTTTCCTGATACAGTGTTATTAACTTCTTCACGAATTATGTCATTGCAAAGCTCTACACATTCGTCGCACACGAACACAGAAGGACCCGCAATCAGTTTTCGAACTTCATGCTGGCTCTTGCCGCAAAACGAGCAGTACAATAACTTGTCGCCCTTGCTTTTATCCAGCACCATTCATACCCCCTTTTTGTTTGTCGCCTATATTGATAATCTATCGATTAAGCCCATGCAATTATTTAAGAGCGCTTATCCAGAATTTTATCTACCAAGCCATATTCGACCGCTTCAGAGGCATTCAAGAATTTATCGCGCTCGCTATCACGGGCAATTTCCTCGACGTTACGACCAGTATGCTGAGCCATCAGGGCATAAAGGCGTTCGCGCAGACTCAAAATATATCTGGCATGTATCTCAATATCCGTCGCCTGACCTTGAAATCCTCCCAATGGCTGGTGGATCATCACCGAAGAATTCGGTAGTACAAAGCGCTTTCCTTTTGTACCGGCCTGCAACAAAAATGCTCCCATAGATGCCGCCATGCCAATACACAAAGTAGAAACATCTGGCTTTATAAACTGCATAGTGTCATAAATCGCCATTCCTGCCGAAATAGACCCCCCAGGTGAATTAATATAGAGATGAATCTCCTTATCTGAATTTTCAGACTCAAGAAATAATAATTGCGCTACAACCAAATTAGCAGTCATATCATTGATATTTCCAACCAAAAATATAACTCGCTCCTTGAGTAGACGTGAATAAATATCGTAGGCACGTTCCCCACGACCGCTGGTTTCTATGACCATCGGAATCATGCCGATATTTTGTGGATCCTCATTTTTTAGAGGTACTTCGCTATACATCACGCGGCACTCTCCATCAACTCGTTAAATTCCATCACCATCTCTGTAACCTTGACAGCCCCCGTCACCCATACAACCACGTTATCCTCTAGCACCAAATTTTCTGCATCTTGCAAGCGTGCTGGATCGCTATAGTGCCACTGCACCACCTCTTCTGGGTTGTCATAACTTTGCGCATAATCCTGAACAAGCGCCTTAACTTGCTCAGGTTTAGCGTGTAAATCATATTTCTCTACCAGCTCCGTCATAATCAAGCTCAGCTTGACACGTTTCTCCGCTCGTTCGGTAAACATTTCAAGCGGCAAAGTCTCTTCCCCCTTAGGCATTTCCATTTTGCGCTTTTTCATATCGCGCATAGTTTGCTGCATTAAACTTTGTGCCTCAGCATCCAGCAGGGCCTTGGGCACCTCCAACTGAGTAACATTCAGTAAAGTAGCCATTGCACGGTCTTTGTTACGCAAGATTAAACGACGCTTGATTTCGCGTTCTAAATTATCGCGGACCTCAGTGTGTAGCTTACTCACATCGCCATCTTCTATACCGAGTAACTTGGCAAATTTAGCGTCAACCTCTGGCAAATGCTGCTCTTCCACCTTGTGCAGGGTAATAGCAAAAGTCACTGACTTACCAGCCACTTTCTCAGCCTTATAGTCTGGAGGAAAAGTCATGTCGAAAGATTTCGTTTCTCCAGCCTTCATGCCAATGATGGCATTTTCAAAATCCGGCAATAAATGCCCTACACCCAGCAACACAGCTAAACCTCTGGCTTCTCCCCCTTCAAATATTCTGCCTTCCAGCAAGCCACTAAAATCAATATGCACCCTGTCTCCATTTTGCGCCGCACGTTCAACAGCTTCAAATGTAGCGTGTTGCTTACGCAATGTAGAAATTGTTGCATCAACATCTTCATCTTTTAAAGTGTAAGCCGCTTGCTCCATGCTCTCGGCGCTAATATCACCCAATACAACTTCAGGATAAACTTCAAAAACTGCGGTATATTCAATCCACACAGCATCTGGATCAGTACTTTTGACCTCAAAAGCAGGATAGCCAACCACTCTCAGCTGGCTATCCTGCGCTTCTTTTGCAAAGGAACGACGTAAAGCATCTTGCAGCACTTCCT
>JBDSEJ010000410.1:0-2576 GCA_039920105.1 Candidatus Nitrotoga sp.
CGCTATAGCCCAGCTTTTCAGTGGTGGTCGCTTTCACATTTACAGCATTCACCGCTACGCCCAAATCAGCGGCAATATTTTCTATCATGCGTGGAATGTGCGGTGCCATTTTGGGTGCTTGCGCAATGATAGTGGCATCCAAATTACCTATGCGGAAACCCGCATTGATCACCATTCGCGCGACTTCTCGCAACAAAATGCGGCTATCTATATTTTTAAATTTGATATCGGTATCTGAAAAGTGAAGCCCAATATCACCCAGTGCTGCTGCACCCAGCAAAGCATCACAAATGGCGTGCAACAACACGTCAGCATCGGAATGGCCAAGTAACCCCTTGTCATATAATATTTCCACGCCACCAATAACTAACTTGCGCCCCTCGACTAATTGATGAACATCAAAACCTTGTCCGATTCTCATATTTACTTCCCTTGAGCTAACAGCAACTCCGCCAACTTGATATCCTCTGGATAAGTCACCTTAAAATTGCTGGAACTGCTTGGCACGAGCTTTGGATGGAACCCCAGCGCCTCTACTGCGGAGGCATCATCCGTTACATTTTGGGTGGTTCGTAGCGCCTGCAGCAATAGCCCTGTCCGAAACATTTGCGGAGTCTGCGCCTGCCACATTCCCGCACGACTCTCGGTATGCACAATTCGACATTCAGCATCGGCTCGCTTCAAAGTATCCGCCACCGGTACAGCAAGAATGCCGCCAACCTCGTCGTCACGCAATGCTTCAATCAAACATGCAAGCTGATTGGTCCTCAAACAAGGCCGGGCAGCATCATGCACCAGCAGCCAGTCATCAAGTTCAAGTTCCGCTTCTAATAGGCCATTCAGCACACTTTCCGCGCGCGTTGCACCACCACAAAATAGGGGCTGCAACTTATCCCCAAATATCGCCCAGTCAAAACTATGCCAGTACACGTCATCAGGCGCGAGCACTACAAAAACGGTACTGACGCTCGGGCTGGCACACAAAGTTGCTAGTGCGTGATAAATCATCGGCTGCCCGGCCAGTAGCAGGTATTGTTTTGGTAACTCACTATTCATGCGAGAACCACAACCAGCAGCGGGAACGAGTGCGAAAATTTCAGACATTTATTTAAGAGGAGATGCAGATCTGTTCACTCAGCTCATCTCAAATCCAACATGAACTGGGGCATAACCTTGATATGTTTTAAATAGCGCAAGTACCAACTTGTTGCCACCTTTTCTGAACATGTTATCAACTTCATTGCTCAATGAATGCGGTCCTTATTTTGACTTGAGACTGATGGGAATACGTGCAATCCTTAATTAAATTATTAAAGTAGAGTTCAATCGTAACCTCATAGATCTTGCCAGTCACTTTATCCGTGCTAACCTTAAAATGAATGCGGATAGCTTACCTCCATACCAGCCTCTGTAGGAAGGTGTAAGCTTGAAACAGCTTTCCTATCACATATGATAACCACGCAAATAATTGCCTGATTGTAACAAAACTTTTATCCCTAACGTCGTAATATGCTATGCCAAATCACAGATGCAAGCTGTTCACAAAACCGCCTCTTGTAAATTGCAACAAGTTTCGCCGATCTATTATGGGTACTTCTAAAATAAAACATTATAAGGTAAGCCCTGAAACCGCTTGATAGATACCATAAGACATAAGCGCACCCGGCTTATGGTTAAGGAAAAGAGCCAAACAGAACACATACATTCCGCCATAACGGGATTAATTGCTCATTGGCTGCATAACGCAAGGGGAGATTCTTATGGAGTTTTTAAGTTTAAAATTTCCGTTTTTTTCCGTTTTTTTCTCATTTTACCTTTTGGAAAAATGGGACATTTTGGGAAAATCCGATCGAGATGTACAGTTTTGCGACACCGCCTCTTTTTTAAGCATTAGTTAAGATAGCACTGTGGACTAGGGTAAAGGGGCGAAAATGAAACTGCCCTTCACACTGACTTCACCAGGATTCGCAAGGTGGGCAACAAAGTCAAGATTTGGCACTTAGTAAATTTTTCACGCGTAGAAGAACGCACATTACATAAATATTTGTCCTTGAAACACAGTCAGAATACAACTGCAAGGAAAAGCAGGAAAAAGCACATGCCGTATCATGGTTTTATGGAAACATGGGGCGTGGAAATATTGGTTTTACTTACAATGGCGACTTAACTAAATGGGAACCAATAGAACCGCAGAGTTTTGGAAAGGCTCTATGTGTCATAGCTTGTAATAGGGTTACTGAAACATGATAAAAATTAAAATTGAGTAATCATGCATTGTTTTAATGCAATTTTTGCAATAGTGTTTATAATTTTTTTATTTCAATCTCTGCCGAGACTACAAGCTGGAACTGTAACTATCCAATTGTTGCAACTTCACAAGGCGTAAAAAGCAGTTCTGAAAAATTTGAGTTTAGCTTTATTCCGGACTTTCTTTTACAGCCTTACATGAACATAAGTTAAATAAAAAAACACTTTTGAAATTATCGAAAGTGTTTTATTTATTGGTGCCGCTTGTCGGATTCGAACTGACGACCTACCGCTTACAAGGCGGTTGCTCTACCAACTGAGCTAAAGCG
>JBDSEJ010000411.1:0-3244 GCA_039920105.1 Candidatus Nitrotoga sp.
GCGTTCATTAGCGCTTATCTGGCAGTAGCGGCCTTACTTAAATTTATCTCCAATCATACTTTTGTGGGGTTTGCCTGGTATCGCATTGTATTCGGCTTGCTGGTACTGGTTACCGCCTACACCGGCGTTATACATTGGTAGGCTTCAATCAATAGCTATTACAGTTTTTCAGGCTTAACCCTGTTCCCACGGTAATTTATTTGCACGCCAGCCACCCACTACATTGCGGTGTTTGTTGGCGTCTTTGTCGCCTTCAAAGCCTTCCAGCACGTTGTAGGATGAAGCATAACCTGCTTCGGTCGCAGCTACAGCAGCATTATGAGAGCGGGCGCCGCTGCGGCATATGAACAATACTAACGCCTCCTTGTCCACTTGTTGTTCAAGCTGTGCTAAGAAATGCGGATTGGCTTTCATGCCGGGGTAAGTAGCCCATTCAATTTCCACAGCATCAGGAATATGACCGACCCAATCCAGTTCAGCCCGCGTGCGCACATCAACCAGCTTGGTGCTGGGTGCAGCTTGCAGTATTTCGTAAGCCTCATTCGGCAAAAGGGCCCCTCCATAGGGTAAATTCTTTTCTTGGGCACGTTTTTGCGCGGCGTTCAAAATTTCCGTTATTTTTCCCATGACATTTCTCCGCTATTATTCAATATAATACCCGCAGTGGTTGCTCGCGGAATTCGAATGCATACTGCCAATGCAGCAAAAAACTCTATCCGCTTTCATTCTACAACTACCAAGATCGAGATTTTCGCTTTTCCATTTAGAACTATTTTAGATGGCGGATTATTTATCTGTTGAGGTATCCGTTTAAATTAGGACACTATAGTTTACTTCAACATACCTTAAGCTCTAATAAACCCACTTGCGGTAAAATGACAGTTTTGCCACAAGTGGGCTCCTTGTTACTCCCTGACAGAATATATCCGGAATACTGTGCATGTTGCGATTGACTGAAGTAAAGCTTCCTTTAAACCACCCTGATGACGAACTCAAGACCGCGCTTCTAAAACGGCTGGGTATTAGCTCGGACGAGCTGATTGGCTATGAAATATTTCGCCGTAGCTATGATGCCCGCAAGCCTTTGGCCATCGTCTTTACGTATACGCTGGATATAGAGGTCAAGAACGAAGCTGCACTGCTTCAGCGCTTACAAGGCGATAGGCATATCTCACCCTCACCCGATACAAGCTACCATTTTGTAACGCATGCGCCGGCCAAGCTGGCATTTCGCCCAGTTGTGATTGGTACCGGTCCCTGTGGGATATTTGCGGCATTGATTCTGGCGCAAATGGGTTTCTGTCCGATTGTTCTGGAGCGCGGTAAAGCCGTGCGTGAGCGTACCAAAGATACATTCGGTCTGTGGCGGCAAGGCAAACTCGACACAGAATCCAACGTGCAGTTTGGCGAAGGTGGCGCGGGAACATTTTCTGACGGTAAACTGCACAGCCAAATTAAAGACCCCAAACACTACGGCCGCAAGGTGCTTGCGGAATTTGTCAAGGCGGGTGCCTCAGAGGAAATACTTTACGTGAGCAAGCCACATATTGGCACGTTTCGGTTAGTGGGGATGGTTGAAGAAATGCGCGCGAGCATCGGATCTCTCGGCGGAGAAATTCGCTTTCAGAGCAAGGTTGAAGATATCATCATAGAAAATGGACAAGTCCGGGGGGTGGTGCTGGGAAATGGCGAGCTCATTGCCAGCGACCATATTGTACTCGCTGTTGGTCACAGCGCGCGCGATACTTTCCACATGTTGTATCAGCGCGGCGTATATATGGAGGCAAAGGCATTCTCCATAGGTTTTCGCATCGAGCACCCGCAACCGCTGATTGATCAATGTCGTTTTGGCAGGAATGCTGGTAACCCGCTGTTGGGCGCGGCTGATTACAAGCTGGTGCATCACTGCGAAAACGGACGTTCAGTCTACAGCTTCTGCATGTGTCCGGGCGGAACCGTGGTAGCAGCAGCTTCCGAGGAAGGTCGGGTTGTTACCAATGGCATGAGCCAGTATTCGCGAAATGAGCGCAACGCCAATAGCGGGATTGTTGTGGGCATCACCCCCGCTGATTATCCTGGAAATCCATTGGCCGGCATCGAGTTACAACGGTACTGGGAAGCGCGCGCCTTCGAGTTGGGCGGAAGCAATTACCATGCGCCAGCACAAAAAGTGGGGGATTTTATCGCATGCCGACCTTCAACCACGCTGGGGTCTGTTGTGCCATCTTACGCGCCAGGTGTGCACCTATGCGATCTTTCTACATCGCTGCCAGATTACGCTATCACAGCGATAAGAGAAGCCATCCCGGCATTCGATAAGCAGCTTAAAGGGTTTGCTATGTTTGATGCCGTGCTCACTGGTGTGGAAACACGAACATCTTCCCCCGTACGCATCAAGCGCCGTGAGGATTTTCAAAGCCTGAATATCGCTGGACTCTATCCGGCAGGAGAAGGTGCAGGTTATGCAGGCGGCATACTTTCCGCTGCAGTGGACGGCATACAGGTTGCGGAAGCCGTGGCATTGAGCATGACCCATGCATGATAAATGGTAAGGGGGTACTTGAAATTTTATTCAGCCAATTTCATAACCGCAAGTTCACATAGACACACCTCATATGATACCTGTGCAGCTAGAATTTCTGGTTTGTGCGAAGAATACTTTGATCAAGACACATGCGCATGCCAAACGGACTATAAATGAACCTGCTTAAAGCACTTGGTACCATAGGTAGCTTCACGTTGGCATCGCGCATACTTGGCATTATCCGTGATGTATTAATTGCACGCGTCTTTGGCGCAGGCATGGCGACCGATGCTTTTTTCGTCGCCTTTAAACTGCCCAATCTGTTGCGTCGCTTATTCGCGGAAGGTGCATTCTCCCAAGCTTTTGTGCCAATTCTGGGTGAATATAGAAACCGTCGTGGACATGAAGAAACCAAGTTGTTGGTCGATCATGTAACCACATTGCTGGCAATTATCCTGTTTATTGTTACGCTTGTCGGCATTATTGCTGCACCGATTCTGATTTACATTAGTGCACCGGGTTTTGTAGCGACACCGGAGAAATTTGATCTTACCGTCCAGCTGCTGCGCATTTCATCTCCTTACATATTTTTCATTTCGTTGGTCGCCGTGGCGTCGGGGATACTCAATACCAACAATAAATTTTGGGTGCCTGCATTTACCCCTATTCTGCTCAACCTGTGTTTTATTG
Organism: Candidatus Nitrotoga sp.; assembly: GCA_039920105.1. Lineage (GTDB taxonomy): Bacteria > Pseudomonadota > Gammaproteobacteria > Burkholderiales > Gallionellaceae > Nitrotoga. The sequence goes on from JBDSEJ010000411.1 coordinate 3,215, forward strand.
GTGCTGCTCTGTGGCTGGCTCCGTATTTTG
>JBDSEJ010000412.1:0-5390 GCA_039920105.1 Candidatus Nitrotoga sp.
TTCGCGTTGGCCAACCGCAATCGCAGCTTGCACTTTTATCAGGTTGCCAGCGGCATGTTGAGGCAGATTGATGCGTTTTAATATCCATGCAACCAGCACCACCGCTGCCAATACTAGTAATAAGCTAAAAATGACCTGTAGTATGCTGCCGGACGACATTGCTACAGGTGGTGGAGGGGTGTAAGCAGGGCGAGTGCTTTGCGCTGTTGCGAGCATAGGTGTGTATAAGCTGGCGATTAGACAGATAAGCGCGCAAATTAATCTTGGTTTGGTAATACGAATGCTGAAAATTTCCATTTCAGCGACTGAGGCGACGTAGACGTTCTGATGGAGTTATTACATCGGTGAGTCGGATACCGAGTTTATCGTTCACCACCACGACTTCGCCTTGTGCGATTAGAAAGCCGTTGATCATTACATCGAGCGGTTCGCCCGCTTGGCCTGACAGTTCTACCACCGATCCTTGCGCCAGTTGTAATAGATTCTTGATTGGCATTTTGGTACGGCCAAGCTCGACCGTTAATTGAACCGGGATGTCCATGATCATATCGAGATCGTTATGAACGCCTGTGCCAGCTGCGCTGGCGAATTGCGTGAATGCATGCGGTTGACCAGCTATTGAAGGTTCGCTGGGCGGCGTGCTGGTAGCCTGTTCAGCCATTGCAGCACCCCAGTCATCAGCGCTAATTTCATCCATATTTTCGTCAGTCATCATCGTCTCCATTAGACAAATTGCTACTTGTGTTGCTCAGCATTTTTTCCACTTTAAGGGCGTACTGATTGTTGAAAATGCCGTACTTGCATTTCATTATGGGCACGTCGTCCACGAGTGCAGTAATACTGTCTTCCACATTCAATGGGATGAAGTCGCCGTTGCGCATTCCCAGTACCTGTTCAAAGGTAATTTGAGCGTCACCGAGAATCGCTGTCAGTTCAATTTCTGCGGACTGCACCTGTTTGGATAGTGTACGCAGCCAGCGCTTGTCTACAGCCATATGGTCACCTTGCATGGTGCTATAGAGCAGCTCGCGGATTGGCTCTATCATGGAATAGGGTATTAATATATGGAATGCTCCGCCTACACCTCCGAATTCAATGTCAAAAGTAGTAGTCACGACTACTTCGTTTGGGGTCGCGATATTGGCGAATTGTGGATTTAATTCTGAACGCACAAACTCAAATTCCAACGCAAATACAGCTTGCCAAGCTTTGTTATAAGACTCGAATACGGCAGCCAGTAGTTTTTGGATGATACGCTGCTCGGTCTGGGTAAATTCGCGTCCTTCGACTCGGGTGTGGAAGCGTCCATCACCACCGAACATGTTGTCTACTACTAAAAATACCAGGTTGGGATCGAAGATAAACAGGGCATTGCCACGTAAAGGTTTGGCTTGAACAATGTTGATGTTTGCAGGTATGGGAAGGTTGCGGAGGAATTCACTAAATTTCTGTACACGTAGTGGTCCCACAGAAATTTCCGCAGTGCGTCTAATCAAGTTGAATAAAGTAATTCTGAACAGTCGCGCAAATCGTTCATTGAGGATTTCCATCGTGGGCATGCGCCCACGCACGATACGTTCCTGCGAACCCATGTTATATTGGCGCACAGTGCCTGCGGGTTCGGGCGGCGCAGCCACCTCATCGAGCTCCCCGGTTACTCCTTTAAGCAGTGAGTCAACTTCGTCCTGGGAGAGAAAATCGCTCATAGATTTATCACTGAATGATGAACGAGGTAAACAGAACGTCTATGAGGCTGCCACTTACCTCGCCGCTGGGTTTGGCGGGTTTTACTTCGGTTGTTTTAGCTTCTTCAGGCGTAGTGGATGACTCTTCGGAGCTATCAGCATCAACTGGATTTGCTGAATCAACGCTGGGTACTGCGGGCGGACTAGCGCTTGCTGCAACAATCGATTTAGAAAGGGTGGGTGCAGTGCGCAGTCCAAGCACAATCTCGGTGTCAGCAATAATTTCATTTACTAACTTTTTTTTACCTTTGGATGTAGTCAGTTCTGAAGGATATTTGCCGGCCAGCAGCACCAACAGGCGGCTGCGAATTTCCGGCAAATTTTGCTTAATTTTTTCTTCCAGTTCCGGCTGAACGATTTTCAGAGTGATGCCGATTTGTAAAAATTGGTCGGCTGACTCTCGTTGCAGGTTAACTGTAAAGGGATCCAATGCAATAAATTTTGCCTGCACAGGAGGTTTTGAAGACTTGTTGCCGTTGTGATCGTCGCTTTTAGCAAAATACCATCCTGCGCCGCCTGTTATACCTAAAGTCAAGACACAACCTATGATGATTAACATCATTTTTTTTGTTTTTGATTTTGCTTTGATTTCAGTTGGCAGGGGATTACTTTCTGAATTTTTTGCTACTGCTTTTACCATTGTTGCTCCTTATTTTCTGAGTTGCATTATCAGAGAAACTCAATCGGTATGATGTATAGAATAAGGCGAAGAATCCCCTTCAACTTGGCATTTTGTATGTTCAGATTCAGTTGTTCAATTTTCATTTGAAAAAAATGGTGGGGACGTAACTATGTATTATTTTCATAAATATGGACTCGCATAATTACCGAATTTATTGCATTGTCCGTCAGGCAAAAGTATCCACTATGCCCTGATGATGGCTCACAGACCTGACTTGGGTGCCGCCGCTGAGGATAGCTTGATCCATTTTTGCTTGCCATCCTTCCCCTTTGTGCTGTTGGTCATTTTGTTTCGTTTGCTGTTCTTTGGGTGATTGGTCGCTTACTGTGGTATTACCCAACACTATTCCATTATCGGCCAACATTTCACGAAGCTTAGGTAGTGCCTGTTCTATTGCCTCGCGTACAAGAGCATGTGGTGAAGTGAATAACGCGGTAGCTTGGTCACCGTTAACTTTTATTAATACATCAAGCGGGCCAAGTTGCGGCGGATTCAGGTGGAGTTCCGCACTTTGTCCTTGCTGAGTAGTCATCCAAACAATCTTCTGGCTAAACTCCTCACCCCAAGCGTTATTTGTTACAGGCATGTCTACGGTAAGGGGTATCGGTGAATTCAGGTTTGAGACATTTGGCGCTTGTACTGGTAGTGCAAACATAGCCGTTGTATTAGGCTGTGGCGCGTTGAGCTGAATGGAGGTTTCGGGTGTGAATTGTGCCTCGGCCAATAACGTCATGTTTTTGTTGATATGGGCGTGATTAAAGATTTCCAATGTAGTTGTTGGTGTGTCATACTTTAAGGGCATTTTACCCATGGCAATTGATGGTGCACGATTGTGTGAGACAACTTCGGGTTGAGTAGGCTGTGTGCGGCCGCTTGATATTTGTGCGGCTATGTTATGTGGTAACAACGTTGCCAGCATATCATTGGGTAACGCACTAACAACATCCGGTGTTAGCGCTTGTATTTCGACTGGTTGCTCATCGGCGGCGGAAACTATAGGCAAGCCGGTGTTGGGAGCATTGAGTTCTTCAAACTGGGTAATTTCTGCGAGTTGACGCGCAAGTAAGTATCCAAAAAGCTCTGTTTGCACTGCGCTGTTGTCTGCTAGTGTAGGCGTTTGTGCCGATACTGCAGGCGAGGCCACTTGGATGGTTATGTTTTGCATGATGTTTCCTGAAGAGGTTAGGTTTCGTCTTGAGCGGCCTTGGCTTTGAGTGCAGAGTGGCGCCCTGTGTGTTCGTCCTGTATTCGCTGTTCTAGCTTCTCTTCCAACTTTCTTACACTTTCTACATGACGTTGTGCTAACGTATCGAAGGACTTCATTTTGCGCTGGGTACTTACCAGTTCGTTGCGTCCAGCGTGCATCAAGTTGCGAATTTGCTCAATGGCATTACGTTGTTGTGTGACTGCCTCGTCCAGACGATTGATGAAATCTTGAAAGTTTCGCAAACTCATTTGATTGATGCCATCTTTTACTGATTGCTGCAAACGCGTCTGGTAGTCAGTACGATATTGTTCCAAGGTATGCAGCTTGGCTTGAGCGGATTGCTGCTGCTGGACTAGCTGACCAAATTTTCGGGTGGCCTCATCGTTTCTTTGATGTGCTAAATGTACCAGCGGTTGCATGGAAAACGGCTTGGACATGGTTTAGTTACCTCAGTGCAGATTCTCAAATAGTTGGTTAAAAGCGGCGAGGCCATTAGTGTAGGATTCACGCTCATACATGCCTTGTTTTAGGAAACGTTCCATATATGGATAGAGCGCAAGTCCTTCATCCAACAGTGGGTCACTACCACTGACATATGCACCGACACTGATCAAATCGTGGTTACGTTGATAATGTGCATACAGATGTTTGAAGCGATGTACCAGAGTGAAATGCTGTTCAGAAACAAGACTGCTCATAGCGCGGCTAATGGAAGCCTCAATGTCTATGGCTGGATAGTGACCTTGTTCAGACAAGCGACGAGATAACACGATGTGCCCATCCAAAATGGCACGCGCGCTATCGGCGATGGGATCTTGTTGGTCGTCGCCTTCAGTTAGAACAGTATAAAACGCAGTAATCGAGCCGCCACCTTCCGCGCCGTTACCGGCACGTTCTACCAGCTGAGGCAACTTGGCAAATACCGATGGCGGGTATCCCTTGGTGGCAGGTGGCTCGCCAATCGCCAGTGCAATTTCACGCTGTGCCATGGCATATCGGGTAAGTGAATCCATAATTAGCAGTACATGTTTGCCTTGACCGCGAAAATATTCAGCGATAGTTGTGGCATATGCGGCACCTTGCAAACGCATCAGTGGACTAGTGTCCGCAGGGGCCGCGACCACAACGGAACGCGACATGCCTTCTGTCCCCAGAATCTGAGTGATGAACTCCTTTACTTCGCGCCCGCGTTCGCCTATTAAACCCACCACAATAATATCTGCGCTGGTGTACCGTGCCATCATGCCAAGCAATACACTTTTTCCCACACCACTGCCAGCGAATAGCCCCATGCGTTGGCCGCGTCCGACAGTGAGCAGATTATTAATGGCTCGTACGCCGACATCCAGAACGTCCTCGATCGGTGCGCGGTTAAGTGGATTTATGGGGCGACTTTGCGAGGGTGCAGTTGTCGCTGCTACTAGAGGTCCGAGCTGATCCAGTGGCCGACCAGCTCCATCAAGCACTCGGCCAAGCAACTTGTCGCCTACCGGCAGGTGGCGTGTGTGGTCAGTCGCACGCCGCCGGAAAGTACGCTGCTTGCTGCCGCCCAACAAAGGTGTGCTAATCGGTTCTAAGGGCACAACGCGCGCGCTTGGTATCAGGCCGTGAACGTCATTTTCCGGCATGAGAAATATTTTTTCCCCGGAGAAACCAACTACTTCCGCTTCGATTCGATTGTTGGGTAATTCGATAACGCAGGTGCTGCCAACCGCCATTTTCAAACCAACCGCTTCCATCACTAGCCCGGTGACCT
>JBDSEJ010000413.1:0-1855 GCA_039920105.1 Candidatus Nitrotoga sp.
GTAAAAAAGAGCTTGGGATGATGTTCCTTGATCAGCGTTTCCATCACGCGGGTATCGGGGCCATCATGATTCCAAGGCACTCCGACGATTTTCGCACCAAACGATTTCAACCCTCCAAAAAGAATAAAGTATCCGGGATCATCGACCAACACAGTGTCTCCTGGCCGTACAAAGAATCGAGTGACCAGATCCATCGCATGGGTCACACCCGAGGTCAGGATGATCTGCGAAGTATCCGCAACAACACCGATCAGAGATAGTTTTCGTTGAAGTAAGTCCCTCAAGGGTAAGTAACCGCCCGGCGTGCCATACGCGGTAAGGAACTCACCATCTTTAAGTGACAATGCCCTCAAACTTTTTTTGATACCTGTTTCTACCATCCATGAGGCTGGAAGCCACCATGCACCGGGCATCGTTTTGCTTGCACGATCCTTTAGCGAATTCCTTAACAGCCAAACGACATCTATAACACTATCGAGTTTGTATGCCGCTTCCGATAAATCACGAGGTGTCGGACGAGATGAAACATAAAAACCAGAGCCTTGCCGCGAATTCAGATATCCCATCGCCACCAGCTTGTCATAAGCCTGGACAACAGTGAAGCGGCTTACCCCATGGTGTTGAGCAAATTTCCGTATTGAAGACATGCGTACACCCGGCCGGATTGCCTTGTCATCTATCATTTTTATGATGGCATTGGCGATTTGGTCAATCAGCGGCAATGGATCATTTGAATCTAAACTTAAAATTGGCATGGTTTTTGGACCAGTACAGGTTGGTTAAATATAAAAGCAACTGTACCTGTATTGTCAGATTATTGTCTAGTAATGTATGCGTTGAGAGATAAGGTTGAATATAAGTATCTCTAAATGCAATTGGCCACTATTTAAATTACTTTAAATAAACAAATCGTTTTATTGAAAAGGAGTAGTAAAAATGAATTATCGATACACCAAAGGATTTATTGCTGTGCTGGCTGGCACGGCGCTAAACTATTTGGGAGATAAGGCGCTGGGGGTCAATATCGAAGTATTTACTGGCATCTCCACATTTACTTTTGCGTGGATGATAGATATATTTTTGGTGCCGTTTGTTGTGGGTTTCTTGGTGTCCTGGATTTTTGGTCTGGGTGGAAAATGGCTGACCTGCTTACCTCCACTGATTGTACGCTGTGCAGGTTTTATACAATTAACCTACTTCGAAAATCCTTCTACAGATGTAGATATGTTTTTCCAAATCCCCCTGGCATATTGGGGACCTTGCCTCATTCTGGTAGTGGAAGCTGCCAATTTTGGAGGGATTATCGGAGAGGTTGTGAAAGGTGTGTATGGTCGTCCTAACAAAGAAAATGATGATGAAGTAAAAATGACTACCCCAAAAAAAGTAACCATTTGATCCTGAATGTTTCATTATTTTAATATAAACAGCATTTGTAAGTTCGGTTGCTGGCGGTGCAAATTCGCTTGGTTATGGCAGAAAAAGTGCTCGCTTACAACCATGCCACATCGTATTGCTTGCACTGGGTCAAGGATATTTTCGGGCACAAAAAAAGTTCTGTCAGAATAGTTGAGATCAGATAACTATTCACATTCAAAGCAGCACTGCATATGAAAAATCACCGCTTAAGCTAACTTAAATGTAGTTTTAATTAGAGTAATCTACCTGCTAGTCATTAGAAAGGGGGAAATAACCATTATGAAGTCATTCCTGCCATATTTTATTTTATGTTCGATTATAGCCATCAATCTAAGCGCACTCACAGTAGCGCTTCAGATGGATTTAATTGAAACTTCGATCACTGTTAAAACTGTTTCGTGGATATTAACTGTATGCGCATGGGCTTTGGTTTGGATTT
>JBDSEJ010000414.1:0-3858 GCA_039920105.1 Candidatus Nitrotoga sp.
CGCATGACCATGGCACTCATTCTAGAGGCATCCCATAAATATGAAGAAGCACTTGCCTTTGCCCGGCAAGCGGGAATCAATCCGACATTTCAGGCTACTGCCGATGCGCTTGCCCGACGCTTGCCTGTCACTGCCCGAACATCGCTTCCCGTCCAGCCTTCCGCTACAGGCGTTCAACGACTGGGACGGCTGGCACCGTGCCTATGCGGCAGCGGACGTCGCTTTAAAGAATGTTGCGGAGCTATCCGGCCAAATCAAGAACCCCACATGGTCAAAGCCAGCCACAACTCTCGCGTTACGATCGTTATGACGATTCGCGAGTGTTACAGCCTGACAATCCAAGCCTTGAAGTCTATCCTGTCCAATACACCTCCGATTTTCCGCCTCATCTTCGTGGACTGCCATTCGCCAGTCTGGATTCGCGAGCAACTTGAAACTCTAGCCCGCCAATATGGGGTTGAATTGGTGTGCACCGAAGATCCCCTCTGGCCCAACCAAGCCAGAGTAAAAATTCTGGATCGCATATCGTCTGAATATACCGTATTCATCGACAACGATGTTCAGGTTGAACCAGGCTGGCTGGAGCAGTTAGTCGCCTGCGCTGATGAGACCGGTGCTGGCATTGTGGGGCCTTTGTACCTCTGGGGCGACGGCAAATCCGCGCCAAAAATCCACATGGCGGGCGGCAGGCTTATTATTTACCCAGACATCGGCAATGATGGACTGGTCATGGAGGAGGAGCATCAGCTCTTCAATCGCCGACCAGAAGACGTGCATGAACAGCTCTTCAGAAAACCCTGCGATTATGTTGAATACCACTGCATGCTGGTTCGTACCCAACTCCTGCAGGAGCATGGCCTGCTCGACGACGGAATCATCTCTGTCCACGAACATATTGATGCTGCACTTGCAGCTAAGCGGCTGGGTTACTCCACTTACATGGAGCCTGCATCGCGTGTGAACTACCTTGCTTTCGCCGATTTTCTGCTGGAGGATCTTCCCATTTTTAGATTACGCTGGTCTCTCGAAGCGGGCGAACAGAGCATTCTTACATTTTGCAAATAAATGGGGGGTCTGCAACGACCAGCGTTCCTTTGGTGGAGTACGTACTTTTCTGAGTAAGCATGTTGGCCACATCGATTCGCTCAGGGCAGATATCCCTCCGCGCCAGGAGTGGAACACTGCTATGAGCAAGGAGGAGCTGCAGCAGACCCGTTCAGGCTTGCTGGACTTGGCCATAAAGCAAGGCTATCAAGCCGCAGAAATCGCCTTGCTAAGCAACGCCTATTTCACTGCACAGGGATTCGTGACTGGAGGATACCGCTCATGTGGTCGACCCTTCATTAACCATCTGGCGGGCACCGCTAGCGTGCTCCTGCGCTATGATTTTCGGATTGAAGTCGTGATGGCTGGACTGCTGCACGCGGCATACACCCATTGCCCTGCACATCCGGAAGGCAAGCAGGCAGCGAGTGATGATGTATGCAGTAAACTCGGTGGCGAGAGCAACAAGGTGGAGCGTCTGGTCAGTGGCTATACGCTTAAGGGAATGAGATCGCCAAAATATCAGTTCGTGGTGACGGATGTCGGGCGAATCACTATTTTTTGATGCGGAAGTGAAGATGATTGCCCTTGCCAACGAGATTGATATGTACCTGAGTGGTGAAAACCGGTACTCGGCACCTCGTAACGATGAAATGACTTCAGCACAGCTGGACAGGGCCGACAAAATTTGCGAGATAATTGGGGTAAGCGGGATGTCCCGCAGCCTGCGGCAAGGACGTAATGATAATCGACTGCCACCCCCGCTCAGCCTACTCACCCAGCAAAACATGAGCTATCAGTTCAATAAAGAACATTCTGCAATCACGCCCATGCCTGGCAACGCCAAATTCGTGTCCCTCTGAATAATTCCAACGGATGTGCTAATCAGACAGGCACGATTTCGTCGGACAGGTTTGCTCCACCATTTCGACTTGGAGGATATTTTCTCCGGGATTGTGTGTTGCGGACCTGCTCTAACAGAACGCGCAACATGATGCGTGCTGTCATCCATCCAGCTCTGGATATTGACGAAAAATATCATCGTTGTTGAAGGCGAGCCGACGACCGGACTCCACGTAACGCTTGATATGCGACCGGGCGAAGACCAGGTCGTGCAGCGCACACAAGCGCGAGCAGGCGCGTAATGTTTTCCGACTTACCGAGGGAAAAGCATAGTGCAGCCCCGCGATGATTTGCGCCATGGACAAATCCACATAGGAAAGCCGCGTGCCCACCATCCACTGGCCGTCGGCAGAGTTGCGGTCTAAGACGTGCTCGAAATAATTGAGAAATTTCGGCAGACGATTTGCCAAAAAATCCTTCGAGCGCCGCTTCGCGGCCAGCTTCTGTTCCTCGTAGTAAAGCCCGCTGCCGAGAGGGTGATGGGTGTCGTGAATTTCCACGATAAAATCGGAGATGGTAAGCTGCAATTGATGAATCCACAGCTTGCTGGCTCTGTCTCGCGGGGCGAGGCCCAGACGGCCGCCGAGAAACAATAGAATGTTTGGAGTCTGCCCGATCAATTGCCGACCGGCTTTGAGGAATGGCAGAGCGAATGGAGGACGCTTGATGTTCTTACCTTCAAGGAGTTTTTCTATGGCCGTTATTCCGCCACCTTTTTCTTCCGGAATCAGGGCTACGTCGATGTACTCCGCCCCCGCCTCTTCAAGCGCAAGGCGCACGAACTCGCCTCGTCCCTGAATTCCAGGCCAGTAGTAGAGTTCATAGATCATGACTGGGTATCCATGTTCGATGTTTAATAGTACTACAGCACTTCATCTGCATGAACACCACGACAATCAAGTTCGTGCTCTCATTCAATCGGGCCAAATCTAAAATCTGCTGTAAATTTTTTTCAATTGGTTCACCAACTATTTGGTTGTTAACTGGCAAGTAAAATTCCGGTATGTAAATTCCCTGGGATATTCGCTCCTACTTCACCCTTCGTTTCCAGCATTTATACAGAAACGGTGAATTCCATTTTTTCCGACATGCTTCAATGTTTTTCATGATGCATTAAAGTAGCAAAGCATTTTTCTATGCTGAGTGCGCAAACAGCGCGGCATATACTTTAGTCTGGCAGCTACCCTGCCCTTAACGTTTGCCGGGTAGCATACCCTTCATACCGCGCAGCATTTTACCCATACCGCCTTTGCTAAACATCTTCATCATCTTTTGCGTTTGTTCGAATTGGCTCAACAGTTGATTAACATGCATCACCTGAACCCCAGACCCAGCGGCAATGCGGCGCTTGCGTGAAGCTTTAATGAGCTCCGGGTGGGAGCGTTCTTGCCTTGTCATTGAATTAATGATGCCTTCAGTGCGATTGACAGCACGGTCGTCCATTTTGGCGCCTGCCGCAGCTTGACCGAGTTGCGCAGGTAGTTTATCCATCAGGGCAGACATACCGCCCATTTTGCGCATTTGCACGATTTGCATCTTAAAATCGTTGAGATCAAACCCATGGCCACTTTTGATTTTTTTGGCCAGTTTTTCAGCCTCGGCCTGATCAATTTCACGGTGTACATCTTCAATCAGCGACAATACATCACCCATACCCAGCACGCGCGAAGCCATGCGCTCTGGGTGGAAGGCTTCCAAGCCATTAAGTTTTTCGCTTACACCAACAAATTTGATCGGCTTGCCGGTAATTTGCCGCACTGACAAGGCCGCACCACCCCGCGCATCACCATCAAGTTTGGTGAGAATAATACCGCTTAGCGGCAACGCCTCGCCAAATGCCTTTGCGGTATTCACGGCATCCTGGCCGGTCATGGCGTCCACAACGAACAGGGTTTCAATCGGATTAAGGGC
>JBDSEJ010000415.1:0-3295 GCA_039920105.1 Candidatus Nitrotoga sp.
ATACGTCAATAATCCTTCCGTCCAAGGCGTCTGTGCATTGTCTTTCAAGCAACTTAGCTGATTTGCGCGTGCACTAACATTGGGTTGTTATTACCAACGCGCTGCCAGCGTTGCAATGTGCGCTCGCTATGCAGGCAAATGGTCAACACGTAAAACCCTACCACTTATATTTCACATTGAGAAATAAAACGCCCTTCTGCAAGTGGCAAGGAATAACTGCGCACTTACAATCCGCTGGCTTTTAGCCTTCGCCTCAGGGGCATGGAGTCAAACCGGCAAAGACCCAAAGCGACAGACAATAGTTGCGCTACCATCTTGGTATAGCCAACTTTACGTGACCAGCACATGAACCGGACAGAGCGAGTTTACAAAATTGAGCAACTGCTGATTTCACGTCGGGTCGTACCAATTTCTGTCTTTCTGGAAGATCTTGGAGTTTCACCAGCCACATTTAAACGTGATCTGGATTACCTCCGTGATCGAATGAAAATGCCCATCGAGTGGGATCCAAAAGCCGGAGGGTATCGGTATGTAACAGCCAATCCAAATGACCAATCGTCTACCTTGCCTGGACTATGGTTTTCTGCATCAGAAGTGCATGCCCTGCTGACGATGCAACACCTGCTCGCCAATCTGGGCAATGGTTTTTTGAGCAGCCATATCGCACCCTTGCAGACCCGCCTTCAAGCCCTAATTGGCAGTGCTGACCATAGCGTTGAAGAAGTCGAAAAACGTATTAAATTGGAGCACGCCACCAGGCGTACCTTACCCCTGCAATGTTTTGAGACGATCGCCACGGCAACGTTGCAACGCAAGCAACTACGGATCACTCACTTCAACCGCCAGAACGGGCAAGAAAACACCCGCATTATTTCACCCCAGCAGCTTCTGTTCTATCGGGATAACTGGTACGTCGATGCATGGTGTCATCTAAGAGAAGGAATCCGCAGTTTCTCTATTGATGCCATCCGTCATGCGGAAATGCTAGCGGCAACCGCAATTGAATTGTCGCAACATGAATTCAAGGAATACTTCGAAAAAGGCTACGGTATCTTCTCAGGCACGAATGTGGCTTGGGCAAAACTCAGGTTCACCCCACAGCGGGCACGATGGGTCTCCACAGAACAATGGCATCCCGAGCAACGACCCTGTTTTGATAAAGATGGATACTATTGCTTGGAAGTCCCATATTCCGATGACCGCGAACTATTGATGGACATACTCAAACACGGCACTGAAGTCGAAGTCATAGCACCTGTGGAATTGAGAAATAACGTTCGAAAATTGCTTGAATCCACTTTGGCGCAATATAAAACCTAATATTTATTTTAGTAGCTCACGCCATGAGCTACTAACCCCACTATCATGGGTTTATCCAAATTCAATCAAAAAGGAGAAACCCATGTGGAAAGAAATCAAAATTAACCCAGACAGGCTTGTATTTTTCGGATGTATGTTTGGGGGGATTGTGTTGGCCGTTGTGAATATGGTGTATTGAGAGTTGGGGGTTATGCTAATAATGATTGCAAACACAGACAACTTTTCACAGCATTGCTGTCCTCAAAATGCTGAAAGGAGTGCTGTGCGGGGTATTACATTTTATACACGCTGTGTAATTGGTAAGGACCCAAGCATTCTGTAAACTGGAACAGCCGGGATGATAAAACGGGGCTTTCTCGGCATTGGTATCTTCCTTTTACAGTGACGAGAAGGAAAGTAACAACGTATTAATAGTTAAAGGGCTTTGACCCCCATGGCACTCGGTTAATGGAAAATATTCATAAAACCATGAGGATAGAAATGGCGCTTTTTCCTACCCACCTTTGGCAACACCACTTCGCCGTGGATGTAGAATGCGCATCCCGCAAGTTGGGCCGAACCGACCATAAGTGCGGAACATATATCACCATGTTTTAACTGGTTTTTATCTTAACCGAGTGACATGGGGCTTTGACCCCTTTAGTGCATTTACAATGCAAGCTGTGCCCCATTTGTACGCGCATGGCAAACAAAAGACTGCGAGGGCGCTCGTCACAAATGAAATGTTCGGGTTAACTACCAACGTGCCATCATGGCAATATTGACATTCAGCGAATCGGGTGCTACTTTGGTATCACCTATTTAAAGGAGCGCAACATGGCTGCGACCACCACCCTCAAATTGCCGGAAGATCTCAAGGCACGCATCGCACCGCTGGCAGAATCCGCCGCCAAGACTCCGCACGCATGGATGATCGAAGCGCTGGAAGCGCAGGCCAGGCTGACCAAGACAAGACGGTCCTTCGTTAATGATGCGCTGACTTCCGCCGCCGAAGTGGATGCAGGTGGTGCGCTCTATACCATGCAGGACGTACACGAATACATCATCAAAAAGGCGGCAGGCAAACCCGCCAAACGCCCCAAATCCGCCAGCATCGCTACAAGCAAAGCGCGCAAAATCTAAAGTTCGCTGAATATGCCCTCGGTATATTTCAGTCAGCGCGCGCTCTCCGACCTTGAGCGTGTGTTCGACTTCCTCATACGGGAAGTACACGCCAACGCCACCGAGGCAGCCAACGAGATTGTGGATGCCACCAATATATTGCAACGACATCCCCTGATCGGTCGACCTGTTGGCAACCTGCATGGATTGGTGATTTCAAAAGGACGAACCGGCTATGTCGCGCTGTATCGTTTCCTGCCGGAACAAGACCGGGTGGACATCCTTGCCATCCGGCACCAGCGTGAGAGCGGACTCACGGAATAATTCGACTCCGACACCTTTAGATTTTGGTTTGGCCCGATGATGATGACGATGCGTTTATTGTCTGCGGAAGTGTGAAACTAAAGGGGACAGTTTTATTTATCCCTCTAATTTTCTAAAGTCATGACCTATATCGATAACATAAGGTTGAGTTATTCCAAGAGTAGGTCGAGTTGTATTGCCGGAATATCCGCATCATATCGTTCAGCGCAGACACAATCGTCAGGTGGTTTTTGCACAGGATGAAGATTGTGTGGGGTATCTGGAGAATCTTCGGGAATTTGGGGAATAAATAAATCTGTCCCCTTTGTTTTTTTATTATTCGGTTGGCCGCGAACTATTAATGGACATACTCAAGCACGGTACTGAAGTGGAAGTAATAGCACCTGTGGCACTGAGACGGTGCGTCCAGAAAATACTCGAATCCACTTTGGCGCAATATAAAACCTGAAATTTATTTCAGTAGCTCACGCCATGAGCTACTGCCCCCACTATCATGGGTTTATCCAAATTCAATCAAAAAGGAGAAACCCATGTGGAAAGAAATAATAAA
>JBDSEJ010000416.1:0-4055 GCA_039920105.1 Candidatus Nitrotoga sp.
TTCAGCCCGTGACACTGATTCAGCATCTGATCCAGCCTCAGCCGGAACAGGTCAACTTGGGGGATTTGCTTGATTTTACGTGGTTTCATTTTGCAAGTAATCCGTACTCGACAGACCAGAGACTTGCAAATTCAACATATCTTGAACACCCCTTAGAGCAAATAAATTTGATTCTTAAGGGTTGTTCAAAGACGACTAGATAATCGGCAAATTCGGCAATGTAATCATGTTGTCAGTGCTGAACTGATAATCCTTGAATACATGCTCAGCCGTTAGTATCTGATAAGTCCCATTCGGTAGGCGGTGTGTGGTGTCCTTAAGGCGGTAGGTGTTGTGACCGCAAGTCCAGCAGTCAAAGTTGCGCATAGCGGTACACAAACAGGTCTTGTCCATAACGGAGATTTTCTTAGCATTCGGGTGCGCTGCTACTTCGGCGTTGTAAGCCGTGATGTAAGCGCAATTACCATTGCCGTCAAGCAGGTAGCCGTAGGCTTCGCAGTTGGGACGAATGCCGGCACCAATGGCTGGGCTTTTCTTCAGCATGCGCATGGGGTAGCCTGTAGGCGAGATCATGTTTACTTCAATGTCTTCCTCGTTGGCTTTAAAGTACTCTTGCACAATTTTTTCTGGTAAACCGCACTCATGCGTTGCCGTAAAGCGCGTTGCCACTTGTACCGCCGAAGCACCTGATTCCAGATATGATACTGCATCGCTGCCGGTAAAAATTCAGCCGGCCGGTATAATGGGAATCTCCAACTTTTCGGTATGCAAATACTGATAAATTTCTCTGCAGATTTCTCGCAGATCATATTTGCCCCAGTCCAAGCCGAAGCCCAAATGGCCGCCGGCCAGCGGCCCCTCTATCACGATATAATCTGGCAGCCGGTTAAGCTTTGCATTTTTGCGCAAGAAAATTTGCAGCGCACGTAATGATGAGACGATGATCCCCAGCTTGGCATCACGGAAACGTGGATGGTCCTCCATCAATGCGAACGAGCCCAAGTGCAACCCGGCACTCAAGGTAATTCCATCTATACCGGCAGAGAGTGCCCCGTGCAACCGAACCCGCAATGTTTCGCGCGGTGCATTCATAGTCAGCTTTTCCATGCAGTTGACGAAAATCATACCGGAACCGCGCTTGGCTTCCATGGCTTTGCTCAAATGCAGGCGTGTCGATTCTGCAATCTGCCCAAGATCGAATTGCACCGTGGACTTATCCGTATTGGCAACATTGTACTTGTACTGCTTGAGCTTTGATTTAACGAAATTTGTATTTAAAATCCGGTCCGTTACAGTTGGCAGCATGGCATCGGAAAGATGCCCAATGCCGCCAAGACGCGCAGCTTCCAGCGCAAGTTCGGCAGTGGAAATATCAACCCCCATTCCACCTATCATTATAGGCACCAGCTCTTGCTTGCCAAATTTCAAACGAAAATCATTAACACACTTCATTGTCATCCTTTAATTTAAGACGCTATATTACCTTGGTAATATTAGGTAGTCGCCTGCATTGTGCGCAACTATATGTCAAGAAAAGCAATCTGGATATTCATAATCACAATCATCCCGAAAACAGCACGTTAATCAATGCGGCTGGGACATGACTTTCAACCACTACAGATTTGCGTCAGGCGCCGCAAAGCCATTTTTTAATTATGCAAGTGGAAGAAATATGGGGTTAATCGTATGGAAACATGCACGTTCGGAGAAAACTATTGCACTCTCCCGAAATATATTTCCACTGGCTCAAATTTGAAAATGGACAAGCCCTTCCAATTTATTTTTCGCCGCGCCGCTGGCAATAACTTCTTTGGCCTTTTTTACACCTTCTTGCAGCGTTGTAGTTAGCCCTGCCACATAGATAGCCGCACCAGCGTTAAGCTGAACAATGTCACGTGCGGAACCAGGTTGGTTATCCAGTACCGACAACAACATCGTGCGCGCTTCACCGGCATTGGCTACGCGTATGCTGTCCAGTGGAGCTTCCAATAAATCGAAATTTTGCGGTTGAATCGAGTATTCGAGTACCTTTCCGTATTTCAGTTCCGCAATATAAGTTGGTCCGCTGATAGAAATCTCATCCATACCGTCTGCGCCATGCACCACCAAAACGTGCTGACTACCAAGCTGCTGCAGTACGCGCGCTAATTTCACCGTCAGATCCTGCTGGAATACGCCCATTACCTGGTTCTGTGCACCCGCAGGGTTAGTAAGCGGACCCAGCAAGTTGAACAGAGTGCGCACGCCGAGTTCGCGCCGCACTGGTGCGGCATATTTCATTGCGCTGTGATGATTGGGCGCAAACATGAAGCCCACACCAAGTTCCTGTACACAATGCGCCACTTGCTGTGGCGTAAGGTTTACATTAACTCCAAGCTTTTCTAGGATATCGGCGCTGCCACAGGTGCTGGAAACTGAACGTCCTCCGTGTTTGGCTACGCGCGCTCCCGCTGCCGCCGCGACTAGCGCGCTGGCAGTAGAAATGTTAAAAGTCTGCGCACCATCACCCCCAGTACCGCAGGTATCAACCAAATGTCTATCATCTTGCACTGTTACTTTGATCGACAGATCACGCATTACCTGCGCTGCCGCCGCAATTTCACTGACAGTCTCTCCCTTCATGTGTAATGCGATCAAAATTGCTGCGATTTGGGCAGCCGTAAGGTGTCCGCACATAATGTCCCGCATCAACCCGAGCATGTCGTCATGCGGCAGGTCTTCACGATTAAGCAGCCGATTAAGTAGGCCGGTGTAGTTCATTAACGTTTACCGTGCAAAAAGTTATCAAGTAACTGGTGGCCATGTTCAGTAAGGATGGATTCCGGATGAAATTGCACCCCTTCAACTGGCATTGTTTTATGACTTACTCCCATGATTTCGTCGTCTTCAGTCCATGCAGTAATTTCCAGACAGTCGGGCAGCGTGGCGCGTTCTACCACCAGCGAATGGTAGCGTGTAGCTGTGAACGGGTTGGGCAGGCCGTGAAAAACGCTACTGTTATTGTGAAAGATGGTAGAGGTTTTGCCGTGCATTAGCTGTTTGGCGTGAACAACCTTTCCACCGAAGGACTGGCCAATGCTCTGATGGCCGAGGCACACGCCAAGAAGAGGGATTCGTCCGGCGAAGCGCTGAATAGTGGCTACCGAAATTCCAGCTTCATTGGGCGTACACGGTCCAGGTGAAATAACAATATATTGCGGTTGTAGAGTCTCAATCTGCTCAAGTGTAATCTCGTCATTGCGATGCACAACCACCTTTGCGCCTAACTCGGCGAAATATTGCACCAAGTTGTAGGTAAAAGAGTCGTAGTTGTCTATCATCAGTAGCATATATTGTACCAAGCATTTGTATATAATTATTATATACAAATGATTACCAGATTAAATTCATTTATTGCCACCGATTTATTTTTTTGCCTTTAGTTTACTGAAGATGTTGAGTAATCATTACTCTGCCTGGTGGAATGACCGAGCTATTTAGAGTTATGGCGTCAATTCTCATTTGGAAAAGTTGCCTCATGCATTGAGCATGTTACCAATGTACTCCTAGCACGTATAGGTTTGACTGAAATAATGAACAGCTTGGGTAGTTGAGCAAGCTTGCTATCCCTAAAATAACGGCACATAGTTGATTCGACTTTTTTCCATACAAAGGATGACAAGAAGGCTTTTCATGTTCAATCCTTTTGTCCACAATATTTCATAATTTTGTTTTGACCGTTGCTGCACTGGACGAATTCCCTGCTCGATTATTTCGCGAGCGACATTGCTCAGTGGGGTGCGCTGCGTAGGCGGTTATTTAACAGATCGCGCTCATTTTTGACTTGCGCCAGATCCCATCTGGTTTTGGCAAGTTCCAGTTTACTTTAAGTCAGTGGGTTTTGTGTCTTGCCGATCTCGCTTAATTTAACTGTCTATGCCACGCTTAACCGGTTCGCCAAGGTCGAAGGCGATAATGATAAGCGTCGTACCGATTCCTTGGCGCTTAACCTCGCTACCTCTTCATGCTTGGCCTGTTCACGAAATTTCTTGCTATAAATCGCGTTAGGTATTCTT
>JBDSEJ010000417.1:0-2682 GCA_039920105.1 Candidatus Nitrotoga sp.
CGACCTGACGGTGCGTAACCGACATAAGGAAAGGTCGTAAGGTAGGGGGTATCATTGGAATTAACGCCATCGCCCAGACTACCTCCGATACTCGCGCTATAGCCGGGGAACGGTGCGGCTAATACCCCTCCAACAACAAGACGCAGCACGATGTCGGTTACATCGTCACCCACGCGACGGCCATTCGGGAAACCAGCATTATCGCCACCCAGCACACCCAAACGACTCATTGAACTTACAGGGGTTGGTGGAACACCGGTATTCAAGCGCAGCAGATCCGCAATGGGACCAGCGGGTGTACCTGGTGCTGCAATCGGCGGAGCATACGTCACCACTGGCAACAAATCAGTGCGTGGCGGTGCCGGAATGGCCACTGCCCCATCAGTCAGTGCGTTTATCACACGTGCAATCAAAGGGTCGAGGAAAAAGTTGGCGAACTGTTTATCATTTTTTGGTTGATCCATACTAAAACGATCCTTGAAGCCAGTTCCGACTAATAATTCGTTAATGAGCGGGTTGCCCATACGTTGAACCTGACGGAACTGACCCGCGGTCACACTCGGCAGCGGCGAGCGACGCACGGTCGTGCCGGGGCGAGAAGTTGTGCCCCAGATACCAATTGTTGCTGCGGGTGCACTGGGCAATTCAACCGTACCGGTTTTGGTGAGCATAGCAACGGGCACTTCGATCGCCAGAGAATTAACAGCGAAACCGGAAATCATATCCGAAGCCAAATTTTGTACAGAGGCATCCTGTGCAGGACTGAGTATCGGGGGAATGTGGGTATTGAACGTGTCGAAAGCCCCCCCGAGGTCAATCCAGAATGCATCGTCTGTGGTTCCCGCGAAAGACTTCACCTCTCCGGCGAGACTATAAGTAGCCGCATTGAAAAGTGCTACATAATCCATGGTGCGCGGCCCTACATTGGCAGGTACGGCGTACCTAGGCGCACCTGCGCTGAGGATCTGGCGTGCGGTCGGCTTGCCGTTGGAATAAGTGACTTTAGTCAACGTGTAGGTCTGGCGCGTACCTAGTCCAGCGTCATCAAAGTCGTTTATTCTGGGCGGAACGATGAGTGTACCCGGAGTGACGGGTGGAGGAGAATTGGCCGGGGCATCGGCACCCGTGTCAACGCCAACATAGGCTTGGAAGACCTTGGGCAAGCGCTGTTCGGTCTGAAAGCGGAACTGGAAACCGATATCTTCGACGGCATCGTGATTATTGTCGATCTTGATCTCGTAAATAATGTCAGGATCGAACGGAAAATAGTTAGGGCCATTGGACGGTTCCAATAAAGGATCGACACCAAGAATCATAGTAACTTTCGGCGTCCCGGCGTCGTAACTACGAAAAGCATAAAAATCTGTTATGTCAGCTTTGTGGTCGAGTGCGGTTATTGGCGCTTCACGGTGGCTGGCGGCCAAGGCAAGCGGGGGTAGAAGCAATGAGGTTATTGCAATACTCAGACTAATTTTACGCATAGTAAAACTCCTTATAATTAAACATCTAGTTAACAACAGACTTCGCTGTTAAATTTTGCGGGCGAAATTTAGTCTGATAAAGATATAATTTCACAAGCTGACAAGGCATGCACTTATCCACATCGTTATTGCCAATCTTATGAAATACTTAATCAAAATATACTTTCTCCCATCCCTTAAATTTACATCTCTCCCCATTTAAATATCTAAGCAATAACCATTCCAGATAATAAAAATAATTTAAAATCAAATACTTATTAATAAGTAGAATTTTAAAAAATTTAATTAGTTAAATTTTTCGACAAAAACATGACACATATGCATGTTTACCGCCCTGAGATTTATGTTTTTCATGGTGTTCTGCTAGGTTAAGTTGGCGACGCACAATGCGCCTCCTTTTTGTATTACGCAGATGGATGTGGGGTTGGATGCAGGGGATAGAATTTATTTCAGTGCCAAGTAAAGCAACGGTGTTTTTACGTTGTACTGAATGAAATTTGGCCCAACGTAACCGTTAGCCCTGTTGGGTTTGGTGGCCCGAATACAAAAAATTACGGACAGGTTTAGTTTGTGGGTGAAAAAAATACCATCAACCGGCTGGGCAACCAGTTAATGTTGCCGGGAAACGGACCGGACGGAAACGCTGCGTGGCCACCGGTGTCGGGTTGCTCCAGTGTGACGGCGGTTGAAACCACTGCAGAGCTTGGCAACGCAGAAGCGGGCAGGAAAGGATCATTTTTTGCGTTTAAGACGAGCGTGGGGACAGCTATGAATTTCAGCAACGGTTTGCTGGAGACTTTGAACCAGTAATCGTCGGCGTCGATGAACCCATGTAACTGTGCGGTGACGAGAGTATCAAATTCACGAAAAGTGGTGGCAGCAGCGATGGCGTCAACGTTTAGCAAGCCCGGAAATTTTTCGGCTTTTATCAGTGCTTTAGTTTTGAGCGTGGAAAGAAAACGCGCTGTGTAGACGTGGCGATTAAAACCCTGATCGAGCGCGTTACCAGCGGCGGTTAAATCCAGCGGAGCGGAAACGGCGGCGGCGCGCGTCACCAGACTGTGTGCTGATCCGCTGGATTCACCCAGCCATTTCAGCAAGGCGTTGGCACCGAGCGAGACGCCAACTGCGTATAGCGGCGCGTCGGGATGACGTGATTTGACGTGGCGCAGAATGCGTTCGATTTCTGCGCTGTCTCCGG
>JBDSEJ010000418.1:0-4058 GCA_039920105.1 Candidatus Nitrotoga sp.
ATTGCGCTCTCCATCCCTTCTAAATCGTTTTCCCATGTTGCAACCATCAGAGCATCATTATCTTGTACCGCTAAAAGAGCATTATTATCTTCAGAACGAATGATGCCTGCTGCTTTTTTTGCAGCACTTGCTCCTTCATCAACCTCTAATGAATATTTTTTTTCTTTTCCAAAGAGAGGATTGTTTTCATTTGCTAATTTATATAATACTTCTCTGTTCTTGAGTTCTTCGCGCATTTCCTCTATATCCGAGGCGTTGCGCCCATCACGTACCTGCGGTGGAGGTTTGGCCGGCACTACTGGCGTTTCTGATTTTTTTCCAAATAATTTCGGCAATATTGCCATGAAAAACCTCCTGATGAAATATTATTAAATAGCAATTTATACTGCCTAATCAGTAGCTTTGCATATTTCTGAATAAATATACCCTAGCATTTGTGAATCTGTATCATTGATAACAAGAATAATTTTAAAGTTTTAGATGAGCCATTGTTTATTATAAATCTCTTAATAATATGCATACATCAGAGGTGATTTGTTATTAAGTATTCCCAGTTTTTAATTTAACAACTGCCCATTGCTGTTTCCGGATATATAGTAAATCTCTTTGTTTATTTCCGCAAATGAAGAGCAGATTTATAGTTTTTCATTATTGAAGGCTTATGGAAGCTTGCCCGTGCTTAAAAATAGCACGGCCACCACTCAGCATTGGAAAGTAATTCTCAAGACGATTGATGCGTTAAAACAGTATCTATTTAATACACAAACACCGCTTAAAGATACAACTAACGGACTCTAAACAGCGGCCGGCTAATAGCCGGGAGGTAATCTCATGGGAGAACAGATGCTTGAAATAGCCACCACATTCAATATTGAGCGTGAGCAAAGTTATCAAAACGCGTATATTCACCACGGAACGTCAGCTCAACTTTGCCTATCGGGCCATTACGCTGCTTGCCAATGATAATTTCCGCCTTGCCCTTATCAGGTGAATCAGGGTTATATACTTCATCTCGATAAATAAACAGGATCAGATCGGCATCCTGTTCGATAGCACCGGATTCGCGCAGATCTGACATCATCGGTCGTTTGTTGGGGCGTTGCTCCAAGCTGCGGTTAAGCTGTGACAGTGCCATCACTGGCACTTGCAACTCCTTGGCTAGCCCTTTCAATGACCGTGAAATTTCGGATATCTCAGTAGCACGATTTTCGCTAGCCTTGCTTGAAGGAGAGGACATTAACTGCAAATAATCGATGATAATCAACCCTAGACCGTTATTTTGGCGGTGTAATCTTCGTGCGCGCGAGCGCAATTCAAGCGAATTTAGCGCGGCAGTTTCATCAATAAAAATGGCTGCATCATTCAATCGTCCCAACGCATGGGTTAGGCGGGGCCAGTCATCTTCCTGCAAACGCCCAGTGCGCAAATCATGTTGGTTTAGTTTACCTACTGAACCTATCATACGCATGGCCAATTGAATGCCGCCCATTTCCATACTAAAGATTGCCACTGGCTTACAGCTTTCAAGCGCCACATTCTCGGCGATATTAATAGCAAAGGCAGTTTTTCCCATACTTGGACGCCCAGCAACAATTATCAGCTCTCCTGGCTGCAAGCCGGAAGTCATAGTGTCCAAATCGGTAAACCCGCTCGCCACGCCCGTCACATCGCTGGAGTTATCGCGGCCGTATAATGTCTCAATACGCTCCACGACCTTCGTGAGTAACGGCGGGAGTGGGCTGAAGCCCTGACGCCCACGCTCGCCTGCCTCAGCAATCTCAAATACACGGCTTTCCGCTTCATCAAGTAACTGACTCGCATCGCGCCCGGCCGGACTATAAGCGCTGGTAGCAATTTCGCTGCCAACCTCGGCCAATTTGCGCATGACAGAACGCTCGCGCACGATTTCAGCATAACGTCGAATATTGGCCGCAGATGGAACGTTTTGCGCCAAAGAGCCGAGATAAGCCAAGCCACCTACTTTGTCAAGTTCAGCATTACTTTCCAGTGATTCTGCCACGGTGATTACATCCACCGCTTTGGCATGCTCAATCAAGCGCGCGATATGCCGATAAATCAAGCGGTGCTCGAAACGGTAAAAATCTTGTTCACTTAAGAGATCGGCAATTTTGTCCCAAGCAGTAGAGTCCAAAAATATGCCACCCAATACTGACTGCTCGGCTTCCACCGAATGAGGTGGAAGTTTTAACGCATCAAGTTGAGGATCTGAGGGGGTAGTGTAATAGTTGTGCATGGCGCCGAGTTATTGAGCAAAAGATAGTTGTAGCATTAAATGCTATCACTCAGCAAATTGATATCTCCAAAAAAAAATAGAGCTGTTGCCAGCTCTATTTTATTCAAAACAATGCATAGAGAATTACGGCTTATGCTCACCCAGCACAGAGACTGTAATATTAGCAATCACATCAGTGTGCAACGCGATTTCGACCGGGTAATCGCCAACTTGTTTGATATGTCCTGCCGACATGCGTATTTGAGTTTTTTCCACAGTAAAACTTTGCAGTGCCAACGCTATAACAATATCGGCATTAGTCACAGAACCGAATAACTTGCCGTCAACGCCAGCCTTTTGTACGATTTGAATAGTCAGTCCGTTGTACTTCTCAGCACGTGCCTGAGCTTCTGCAATTTTAGCTTGCTCTGCGGCTTCCAGTTCAAGGCGACGAACTGCAAATTCCGCCTTGTTACCCTCAGTCGCACGCTTGGCTTTGCCTTGCGGAATCAGAAAATTACGTGCATAGCCATTTTTAACCTTGACTACGTCTCCCAATTGACCAAGGTTTACCATTTTTTCCATAAGTATCACTTGCATGTTCTGCTCCTAATGCAAATCTGTGTAAGTCAACAATGCCAAGAATCTTGCACGCTTGATTGCAATACTCAATTGGCGCTGAAAACGCGATTTGGTACCAGTAATTCGTGCTGGAATGACTTTACCATTCTCGGCAATAAATTCCTTTAAAATATTCAAATCT
The DNA here is from genome assembly GCA_039920105.1 of Candidatus Nitrotoga sp. Taxonomy (GTDB): domain Bacteria; phylum Pseudomonadota; class Gammaproteobacteria; order Burkholderiales; family Gallionellaceae; genus Nitrotoga. The sequence continues at coordinate 2,997 of JBDSEJ010000418.1, forward strand.
TTGTAATCCACCTCTGCAATCTTGTCCGCGGTGAAGCGGCAAAATTTGCGGCGTTTGAACAATTGACGCGAAGAATTACTCTTCTTGTCATCTTTTTTCTTAAAAACACGAGCCATGCTGTGCCCCTTATACTAAAATAATATTATCAATGTGCAACACAAGTTGTGTGTTGCGTAAACTGCGCTGAGCCAAAAATCCTTCTGCTTTCACCCGCTGCCCAACCTGCATATTGTTAGCCTGCTGGGCAGCGGCACCAAGTGCCAAAGCTGATATATCGCACTTTATTTGACGTGTTATACCAGCTTCTGGTTGAATTGAAGCATGACGAATTTTTAATCCAATTCTCGCCACCCCCGCAGGAGTAAATCTCAAATTGTCCAGCTCTACAAGTTCTCCGTCAATGGAGAGCCTGTTACAAGCCACATTCAATCAAGCAGCCGCAGATACTTCAGCTGGCGCAGCCATTTCAACCGGAGAAGTCTGCACTGAGGCTACAGTAGGGGCAGTCAGTGAACGCGACTTTTCCTCCCTCATCATTGCCGAAGGAACTGTTACTGCAGATTTAGTTTTGATAGTCAAATGACGTAACACAGCATCATTAAACTTGAATGCATGTTCCATCTCGTCCAGAACTTCTTGGCTGCACTCAATATTCATTAGCACATAGTGCGCTTTGTGGATTTTTTGAATCGGGTAAGACAATTGGCGTCGCCCCCAATCTTCCAAGCGATGGATCAAGCCATCCTTGGCCGTCACCAGAGCACGATAGCGTTCTATCATAGCTGGCACCTGTTCGCTCTGATCAGGATGCACAATAAATATAATTTCGTAATGTCGCATTGACTCTCCTTTTGGATATAAAGCCTCCCGTTATGCGTAACGGTGAAGCAAGGGTTTAGGGGGGAGGGATTATAGCGAAAAATTCAACAAAGTCAAGCAATAGCCTTATTTTAAAAGCCTTATTCTCAATCTTGCTGCAGCCATATCAAAGACATCAGGGGATACTTTATTTGCCCTTTGTTCCTTTTTAATGACGGAAAAAATTAGCGGAATAAAATACTT
>JBDSEJ010000419.1:0-5802 GCA_039920105.1 Candidatus Nitrotoga sp.
CTGCTACATCCTGTAATGGAGTGTGTGATGGAAGTGCTACAGCTAATGGCGCAGGTGGTACTGTTGGTGGCGGATATGCGTATTCCTGGAATACAGTTCCTGCTCAAACTAATGCTACAGCTACTGCTCTTTGTGCCGGCACTTATACTTGTACAATTACCGATGCGAATGGTTGTACGGCTTCCACAATACTGCGGACAGCAGCCTCATTCTTAGGTTTACCGGCAAACGCGCCGTTCAGATCAACCAGATGCAGGCGGCGCGCACCCTCTTTTAACCAATGTAACGCCATCGCTGCAGGGTCTTCAGAAAACACCGTGGCATCTTCCATCACCCCTTGGCGCAGGCGTACGCAATGTCCATCCTTTAAATCAATCGCGGGAATAATCAGCATGACAGTACAATAAAATATGAAAAAATTAAAAAATTAAACCGGCATCCAATTCACAAAATTTTTCAGCAGCATAAGTCCGGCACCTTGGCTCTTCTCTGGATGAAACTGTACGGCGAATAAATTATCGCGCGCCACGGCACAGACAAATGGCTGTGGATAGCAGCTAGTGGCCTGCACAAGCTGGACATCCTGTGGGCACAAGTAGTAACTGTGTACAAAATAAAATCGCGCGTTCTGATCTATTCCCTTCCATAGCGGATGGATGCCATGTTCCACTTGATTCCATCCCATATGCGGTATCTTTAGCCTATTATTTTGAGTATCGCACAAATTGTTGGCGAAGCGCACAACCTTGCCCGGCAGGATGGCCAACCCTGGAACTTCACCTTCCTCACTGTGTTCAAACAGCATTTGCAGGCCGATGCAGATACCGAGAAAAGGCTTGGTTCGCGCCGCATGCAGCACCGCTTCACGCAACCCCCGCGCCTCCAGTTCACGCATACAGTCTGGCATCGCCCCTTGTCCAGGGAAAACCACACGCTCCGCCTGCAAAACTTCCTTCGGGTCGTCGGTCACCACGATAGCCGCAGTTGGCGCAATGGCGCGCAATGCTTGATGCACTGAGCGTAGGTTGCCCATGCCATAATCAATTATCGCAATATCTACCATAGCTGTGTACGTGATTTTTTATCAATCTAAATCCATAGCATACAAAGCTCAATTTAATTGAGTGCATGGCTCATTTATTAATTTGTTTATTAAAGCGCCTTGAGAATCTCTACAATGTACCTTTTGTAGAGGGCATCATACCTGCCATACGCGGATCAACCTCCAGCGCCATTCGCAAAGCGCGACCGAACGCCTTAAACACAGTTTCGGCCTGGTGATGAGCATTTTTACCAACCAAATTGTCGACATGCAATGTCACCAGCGCATGATTGACGAATCCTTGGAAAAACTCATGCACCAAATCCACATCAAACTCACCTATATTAGAACGCACAAAATTCACATTGAACTCCAAACCGGGACGGCCGGAAATATCAAGCACCACGCGCGACAGCGCCTCATCCAGTGGCACATAAGCATGACCATAACGACGCAATCCTTTCTTGTCTTCCACCGCCTGGCTGAACGCTTGGCCAAGAGTTATGCCGATATCCTCGACTGTATGATGCGCATCAATGTGAAGGTCACCCTTGGCAACAATGTCCAGATCAACCATACCATGACGTGCAACTTGGTCAAGCATATGCTCAAGGAAAGGCAAACCAGTATCAAATTTAACCTTACCGCTGCCATCTAAATCAAGTTTGATGGTGATCTGAGTTTCCAAGGTGTTACGAGTAACTTGCGCACTACGCATAATTTTCCCTATAGCCAGCCTAAACAAATTGATGAATACTTTCCTGCAATGCTTGGATAAACTGCTCGTTCTCCTGCGGAGTACCCACTGTAACGCGCAGACAATCAATCAAGAGCGGGTGGGATTTGCTCAAGTTCTTAATCAGCACACCCCGTTTTTTCAGCTCATCAAAAACCTTATCTGCATGTACCACACGGAATAAGATGAAATTTGCGTCACTCACATATGGTCGTACATCCGCCATCCCAGCCAGGCGCTCATATAGCCAAACACGATCTTGCTTGATCTGCTCAGCCTGCCGCAACAACACGTCTTGATGCAGCAACAACTTTTCTGCCACTCGTTGCGTCAGCAAATTCACATTGTACGGCAAACGGAGCTTTTCTAACTGAGCTAGCCACGCCCTGCTACCCGCCATAAAACCCAAACGCAAACCAGCCATTCCAAGCTTGGAGAATGTGCGCATTACCAACAGATTTGGGTAACGAGTCAGCATGGACATGAAACTGGCATTGGCAAAAGCATAATAAGCTTCATCTACAACCACCAAACCGGGGGCCGCCTCAATAATTTGAGCAACAGCTTTCGCATCAAACAGATTTCCAGTGGGGTTATTTGGATAGGACAAAAACACTAGCGCAGGCTGATGATGTTGCATAGCGGCCAGTATTGCTGGCAAGTCCAGCGCAAAATCTTCAGTCAGGGGCACACCCACATACCGCATGCCAGTGAAAGCCGCAATCATTTTATACATAACAAATGTTGGCTCGACACTCAACAATGTAGCATCAGGCTTAGCGACCGCAAGCGCTAATAACTGAATGATCTCATCCGACCCATTCCCTAGCAACAAATCCAAGCTCTGTGGCAATCCCGTCACGGCACGAATGCTGTCCTTTAGTCCTTGAGCGTCGGCTTCAGGGTATCGATTGATGGCCGCATTCGCCACCAGACTAGCGATCTCCTCACGCAATGACTGTGGTAACTGATAAGGATTCTCCATCGCATCTAGCTTCACCATACCAATGCTGCCAGACACAGGGTAAGCCTGCAAATTTAGCACTTCTTGACGCAACAAGCTTTCAGGTGTTACAACAACATTATTAGTAGAAGTCATGGAATAATCGACACTGTTAGTCAGCGGCATTTTATCCTAAATCACGCGACATTCTGGTGAAATTTCCTTTGGCTGTGCAATTTTTTTTGATCAAGCCAGCGTTAAAGTGCCGGAATCTTTTGCTGGAGCTTCACAAACGACATGCATCTTTCAATCCACGCGATACGCTCAATTTGTTCATATGCGGACGCACCCACAGGCATTTTCAACCCTTACCTTTTAATTTCCTGTCGCTGCTTTGCTTGGTTCATATCAACTACCCAGGCATGAGTTAAACCGGACAGTTTTACTCATCACACTGAAAACTCGATAATGCTAAATCACATTACAAGAAAAACAAATAATTGCTAAAGTTGGCAAGCCTTCGTATAATTCGCTTTTTATTGCAAGAGAAATTATCAAGGAGTTGCTATGGCAAACACAGCACAAGCTAGAAAACGCGCAAGGCAAGCGAACAAACAGCGCGAACATAACACGAGTTTGCGCTCTGAACTTCGTACTGCGATTAAGAAAGTGGCAAAAGCTATTGAAGCTGGCGACAAAGCTGTGGCACAAGCCGTTTTGACTGAATCGACCAGTATCGTAGATTCAATCGCCGACAAAAAGATCATTCACAAAAACAAAGCTGCTCGTCACAAGAGCCGCCTGTCCGCTGCCATCAAAGCAATGGCCTAAAAAAAACAAAACACAAAATAAATAAAGCCGACAGTAGATGCTGTCGGCTTTATTTATTTTCCACCAAAATGTACGTACCGAACATCACCTACGGTGTACAGCCAACCCCCGTCACACATTTACTACTTAACTGTAAAGGTTGGTTGATAGAATTACTGCGGAGCCAACTTATTTTTTAGAATTGTCGCTCAAATGCGACAGGGGACTGATTTCCCAAACATGCCTGTATGCGCTGCCGTCGACAAAATATTTCTATGTATTCTGGGATGGCCTGAATGGCCTCGGCGCGGGTATTGAAGCGCCGCTGATGCACCAATCCATTTTTGTGCAATCCCCAAAAGCTTTTTCATGGGGGCGTTGTCGTATCAGTTTCTCCGGCGCGACATTGATGACAGCACGCCTAACTGATCGAGCAAATTTCTGAACTCATGGGCGCAATACTGCTGGCTACCCCAGTTCGTTTGTGCGTCAGGTAGCCAGATTGCGCCGGTGGTGTTCATTATTGTCAACCGACCTCATTTACTTTCATCATGAATCCAATTTCCTAGTCGAAATTACAGATTCACTCCACCTAGGGATAGGTCAAATCATTGTGGTCCCTAGGCAGAGCCAAGGGGCTTAACTCAGTGAATTAAACACTGGCTTCCTTGATTAACTAAAGTGCAATCTTAATTTTCCTCTTGCGCAATCTAGGCAAATTAGCTCAATATACGCGTTTTCTCTAACTCAATACGGCGGCAATGCCGCCGTATGTCATTCTATTTATATATGTCACACTTGATGAACACCTATAATCGGCTGCCAGTTGCTTTCACTCACGGAGAAGGCGTTTGGTTGTGGGACAGCAATGGCGAACGCTACCTTGATGCGCTGTCTGGCATCGCTGTCAACACGCTAGGTCATGCCCATCCACGCTTTACTGCGGCACTTCAGGAACAGATCAGCAAACTGATACACGTTTCCAACGTATATCAAATAAGCGAGCAGGAAGCTGTAGCCGAAAAGTTGTGCGCACTGGCCAACATGCAAGAGGTGTTCTTATGCAATTCAGGCTGTGAGGCTAATGAAGCTGCGATCAAATTAGCACGTCTATATGCCCATCAGAACGGCATTGATAATCCAGCTATTATCGTAATGGAAAAAGCATTCCATGGGCGTACGTTGGCCACATTGTCCGCTACCGGAAACCGTAAAGTTCAGGCAGGATTCGAGCCACTGGTTAAAGGTTTTGTGCGCGTTCCTTATGACGATCTGGACGCCATACATCAGGTCGCTGAGCATAACCCCAATGTCGTAGCGGTGCTGATTGAGCCCATTCAAGGTGAAGGCGGAATCCGCACCTTGGATATTCATTATCTCGAGCAACTGCGCAAAATCTGTGATCAGCAAAACTGGCTTTTGATGCTGGATGAAGTGCAATGCGGAATTGGTCGTACCGGCAAATGGTTCGCCCATCAGCATACGGACATTCGACCAGACGTAATGACACTAGCCAAAGGTATTGGCTCCGGTATTCCTGTCGGTGCCTGCCTGGCAGCCGGCAAGGCGGCGGGAACCTTTAAACCGGGTAATCATGGCTCTACTTTCGGCGGTAACCCATTGGCATGTGTAGCTGTGCTAACCACGCTGGCGATAATGGAACAAGACCAGCTCGTGTCGCATGCCGCCACGGTAGGTGAATTTCTACACCAGAGTTTACACACGCGCTTGGCCACAGTGGCTGGCGTGGTGGAAGTTCGGGGACAGGGACTAATTATTGGCATTGAATTAAACAGGGACTGCGGGGAATTGGTTAAACAAGCCTTGGCGCAAGGATTGTTAATCAACGTCACCGATAACAACGTTATCCGGCTGCTACCTGCAATGGTATTCACTGCTGCAGAAGCGCAGCAATTGCTGGACAAGCTATGCCCCCTGATTACCAATTTCCTGGCGCAAGGCGCATAACGTGAACATTAAACATTTTTTACAATTCAAAGACTTTACCCGTGCAGAGTTTGAGCACATATTTGCTCGAGCGCAAATTATCAAACAGCGCTTCAAAACCTACCAGCTTTATCATCCGCTAGTGGATCGCACTTTAGTGATGATTTTTGAGAAAAGCTCCACACGTACACGCCTATCTTTCGAAGCAGGTATGCAGCAACTTGGCGGCAATGCCATTTACCTCAACACGCGCGATTCGCAACTGGGACGCGGTGAGCCTGTAGAAGATGCGGCACAAGTTATCTCTCGCATGAGTGACCTGGT
>JBDSEJ010000420.1:0-13741 GCA_039920105.1 Candidatus Nitrotoga sp.
CACGCCAAAGAGAGCGAGCTAGACGAAGTGAAATGGGATTCTCCGTGGGGGAAAGGACGGCCTGGTTGGCACATTGAATGTTCGGCAATGAGCTTGGCAACGCTGGGTAAACATTTTGACATTCACGGTGGGGGTGCCGACTTGCAGTTTCCGCACCATGAAAATGAGATTGCTCAAAGTGAGGGCGCATGTCAGTGTAAGTCAGTGAATGTCTGGATGCACAATGGCTTCGTGCGCGTGGACAATGAAAAGATGTCGAAAAGCCTTGGTAATTTTTTCACCATCCGCGAGGTGCTGAAAAAATATGATGCAGAAGTGGTACGCTTTTTTATTCTGCGGGCGCACTATCGCAGCCAGCTGAATTATTCCGATGCGCATCTGGACGACGCCAAACAGTCATTGAAGCGCCTGTACACGGCATTAAAAAATATTGCTGTACCTATCGAAACGACGAGTTCAATCGACTGGAGCGAGCCTTACTCACAACGTTTTAAATCGGCAATGGACGATGATTTCAACACGCCTGAAGCGATGGCAGTCCTGTTCGATCTGGCAAATGAGGTGAATCGCAGTCATTCGTTAGAAACGGCAAAAATACTTAAGGTGTTAGGTGGTGTGCTTGGTTTGTTGCAGCAGACTCCAGATGATTATCTGCAAGCTCCTATAGCGGCACGGCACGCACAGGCGATAGCAGTAGACCTCGACGGGGTAGCGGTTACAGCAAGCCAAACATTACACCATGGTCAAGCAAGGGTAGATGTAAATGTAAACCTTACGGGCTTATCTTTGACAGCTTCTTTAGGTTCTGTAACTACGGGTAAGGGTAATGTCGAGGGCATTACTACAACTGACTTTATTCCACCGGGTATGTCTAAGAGCCTCCAGGCTCTAATTACAGAACGAACTGTCGCCAAACAATCCAAAAATTTCGCTGAATCCGACCGCATCCGTAAGGAGTTATTAGAAGCGGGAATTGTACTGGAAGACTACGCATCCGGCACAACTTGGCGGCGTTTGTAGCCAGAGTTGAAAGCAGGAATGATGGGTTAAAATGTAATTTGCTTACTTGCTTATGAGCGCATCCACAATAATTTCGACATTCGCATTCGTTAACTAATCAATAAACTGTGTAAAGATTAAGAAACTGTGAAAAGAGTTAAATTGGCCAAAAATAAGGAATTTGCTTATTCTCTTTTTATATTTACCGCCCTAATATGAGCTCGTGGGTATGCGGCGATGTTCGCACCTGCTCAACTTTTATCATTAATTTTTTATTAAGGAGCTAATCATGAATAAAATTATTGTTAATTTTGCTATTGCTTCCTGCATTGCATTAGGTGCTACAGTTGCCCACGCTGCAGATACTCCAAAAGCGGCAACAAAGAGCTACAATTATTATGAAATGTATGATCCGCATGGAGCTGTGCAAACTGTTGCTGGGTCAGGAGCTCAGGGGGTCATTCATACTGAAATTCCTCTTCATATGGATACCGATTCGGGGGTCGTCCGTCCTAATGCACCTATACCTCCAACTCGAGATATGGTTGATCCGGGGCATAGTAAAGTAGACGGTGCATAGAATAGCTAAATAGAAGTCCATGTCTAAAATTTACATCTCTGAGCTTGTGCCCTCCCAAACATAGGAGGGCATATTAACTGAACGTACCAATCCACGACGCACCAATAAGCAGATGAGATTGCAGTCCCCTGACTGCTTTCCTTCTTATCCTGCCCCAAAATCCTGTGTACGCATCTTGCTCACCAGTTTACCGACCAAACAGTGCAGCCAAAAACTACCGTTGAGACTAAATTACTTAATCGCTACAGCAGAATGCTGCCCATAGAATAAGTATTAAAAAGTATTTTAATTAAAAATATCCATCAGACTCTTACTTACCTTCGTTGATTTCGGCCAGTGCTAGCCATGGTTTCATGACGTAATTTTACATAGTTGCTCAAATACTTGATACGTAGGTAAATATCCCCCGCAAGGAATTTTAATTAACCAAGATTTAAAAGCTTGCAATATCAATAGGCTTCTATATTAACGCAGTCCATCACTTAAATTTATTAACAAAAACAACAATTCAGAATTGAATCCCGTGGACGGTGGGCTTAATCATCGTAACTTTAAATTTTTATTAAAATATAACGATTACATATTGCAATTTGCCATGCAAGAACGCATATCTATGCTGTCGAATGATATCATTGTAAATTGGGCTTATTGCAGTACTACCAGAGCGCAAGAGCATGATTAAAAAACTGAAGAGCCACAGCATCATATTAACATTCATCAAGATCAATTCAACCTACACCGCAATACGAACAGGAGAAAAAAACATGGCATTTGTGAATGAATATGTCCCAGAGGAGGATATAAAAAAATACGGATTAGAGGAAATTAACCAGTGTTATGGCAAATCGAATGTGCGGCCTGATTGGACTATCGATCGTGAGAATGACACCTATCTGCGGTGGGTCGTGTCAGGCGAAGAAGAATTCCGGAACCAACATGACTTCACCTTTTATTGGAAAGGAACATTGATCTTTGTCCGACTTCTAATTAGCAATGGAAAATTACTGGGTACCAGAGGCTGGGCAACCTGGAAGTTGGTAATGATGAATTTACCAGAAGAATTACAGGAAAAAAAACCGGAAATCCTTGATGATTTGAAAGCCGCTCTGACGGTTTATAAAGACTTCGGGGTTTATTCGACCTTGGTTGAACACAGCGCTAGTTTTGAATTCTAAAAAAACACAATCGACGGCCATGCAATTGCAGATTGATATGACAACATTACAAATGCACATAAAATATGGCCGTATGCACTACATGTTTTTTATTTGATCCGAAGAAAAACTTGCCTGACCTGGTTTCACTCAGTATATAAAGCGATACGGCACTGGCTCTCTAACACCAAGACTCATATTGAAAACAGGTGCGGCATCTTTTTTATTTCCTGCTGAATAAATTTTCAGCATCTAGCAAACTCTCCGGTTCAAATGTGCTGCTATTAATAAGCACTACCTTATGGCGTGACAGCGCCCCTTGCTTCAGCTCGACGTTGCGTAGCGGAAAACCTTAAAGGTGTTAGCAATGAAGCGCAACAGTGCTTCATTGGCACGCCCCTCAATGGGTGGCGCAGCTAAGCGAATCTTCAGTGCATCACCATGCAAGCCAATCACCCCAGTACGTTTTGCACCCGACTGGACATGTAACACCAACGTAATGACTTCTCCTTCACGGCGATGCCACATGTTCAAAAAGGACTTGAAACTGAACTTTCCATAAAACGTAGCGGCACAATGATGATGAGTTGACACACAATAAGTAATATTAGCAAGGTGAGATCGATATTACCGAATGGGGGAATACGCCGTTGCAGGGGCAAAAGGAAAGGCTGCGTCACCGCAGCCATTAAACCTGCCATCGTTGAACGTGGATTAAACCACGACAATAGTGCCTGAATAAACAACGCCGCCATGAGTAAGTATATGCTGAGTTTGAACAGCTTGAACGCTGTCCATATAATCAGTCCGAACACGGAAAAGTCTATAGACAAGGGCTGTAACCATAGCGTGGCGGCGAGATAAACCGCTTCCACCACGAAAGCCAGCAGCAAGGTGGCAATATCGAAACCTTTGGCAGAAGGAATAAACCGGCGCGTTCGCAGTACCAGAAAGTTGGTAAGCGTCATAATAAATTCACCCAAAGGATTGCGCATCGGCGCGTGTAGCCATTGCAAATGAAAACGCAGTAGCAATATGACCGCGAACGGCTGCAACAAAGTGTCCAACAAAAATTGCAGTGCTCCGCTCAGCATGACGCCTTCCCCTGTTCGTTACCCATTTCTCTGGCTCGACTGGCAGCAGCTTGCACCGCTGCCACAATATGCTGCTTGACTGCGTTGGTTTCCATGCTGAGCAGAGCGCGCTCGGTAGTGCCATTTTTGGATGTAACACGTGCTCGTAGCACACTCACATCGTCGTTACTGGCATCGGCAAGTTTAGCTGCACCGATGAAAGTATTGGTTGCCAAATGTCGCGACGTTTCTGCATCGAAACCAAGCTCGCTGGCAGCCTGTTGTAGTGCTTCGATAAAATAAAACACATAGGCAGGACCACTGCCAGAAACCGCAGTAATCGCGTCCATCATTTTTTCGTCTTTTAGCCATATCGTGGTGCCTACCGCAGCAAGTATGGTTTGCGCTATGTCGCAATGGTATTGGCTTACCGCAGGGAGTGCATACAAACCAGAAACTCCGCTCTGAATTAAGGCGGGCGTATTTGGCATGGCGCGCACAATATTTTTCGAACCTAGCCAATGCGCCAGATCAGCGGCTCGAATACCGGCCGCAATCGAGATAAGCAATTGCCCAGTCAACAATCCCACCAGTTTGGTTGCGACCCCTTGCAATTGTTGCGGCTTCACCGCCAACACAATTACATCACTGCCCGCCACCCCCGCTTCTAACCCTGCTACCACTTGCACCCCAAATTCATTGTGTAAATTGGCATGGTGGCTGACATTGATTTCCACTACGCTTATCTGCGCGGCAACAAAATCCTGTTTAAGCAAACCGCCAATGAGTGCGGTCGCCATGTTTCCTCCCCCGACAAAACAAACTTTCATTGATTACCTCCATAATTTCTTTCGCCAAAAATTGCGGACCCGACGCGAACGATAGTCGCTCCTTCCAGTATTGCCGCACTGAGATCATGCGACATCCCCATCGACAAAGTATCCAGTGCCAGCCCTTGTTTATTTATCAGCTGCATTAGTTCGCGCAACTTGGCTAAAGGCACGCGTTGGGCCTCTAATCCCTCTACAGGCGCAGGAATCGCCATTAACCCACGCAACTTAAGTTGGGGCAAACGTGCCACAGCCTGTGCCAGCTCCATTACCCCTTCAGGGGCTACGCCGCTTTTGCTGTCTTCTCCGCTTACGTTAACCTGTATACATACATTCAGCGGCGGTAAACTTGCTGGCCGCTGTGCAGACAGGCGTTCAGCGATTTTCAGTCTGTCAACGCAATGTACCCATGCGAAATGCGTTGCAACAGCGCGCGTTTTATTACTCTGTACCGGCCCGATGAAATGCCACTGTAACGGCAAGTCACGAAGCTGATCAATTTTATCCATGGCTTCCTGGATATAACTTTCGCCAAAGAGGCGTTGCCCGGCCTGGTATGCTTCGCGCACTGCAACAGCTGAGAAACCCTTGCTCACCGCAAGCAGTTCAATACATTCCTTGTGCCGATGAGCCATGCACATAACCTGTGCAATAGCATGATTGACAGCTTGCAAGTTGGAAGTGATCGCGGTCATAATTAACTGGTAGCCAAACCGATTGCTAAATAATTAATTCGTGCTGATTGCACAGTACCTTGCCCGACAGCATCAATTTTAGGGTGCGGCAGAGGAGCCGTTAGTCGCGCTCCTAACTTATTTCATGCGATAGTACAGTTCTGCAAATTTACTGGGATTATATATGGGCATTACCGAACTGCTTGCTTTTGGTGTGAAAAACAAGGCTTCAGATTTGCACTTATCTGCTGGCTTGCCACCGATGATTCGTGTGCATGGCGACATACGCAAAATTAACCTGCCAGCGATGCTACACTCTGAAGTGCACGCCATGATCTATGACATTATGAACGACGTGCAGCGAAAAATATATGAAGAAAACAAAGAAATTGATTTCTCTTTTGAGATCCCCGGCCTCGCACGTTTCCGCGTAAATGCCTTTGTCCACCAGCGTGGTGCTGGTGCGGTGATGCGTACCATTCCATCCAAAATATTGACCCTTGCAGACCTCAAGGCTCCCAAAATTTTGGAGTCTATAGCTGATTATCCCCGAGGCATGGTGTTAGTGACTGGCCCAACCGGCTCGGGCAAATCCACCACATTGGCAGCGATGGTTAATCATCGCAATGAGCATGAAATGGGCCACATCCTGACCGTGGAGGATCCGATTGAATTCGTGCACGAAAGTAAAATGTGTTTGGTTAACCAACGCGAAGTAGGCGCGCATACTGCTTCATTCCAAAACGCTTTACGTAGCGCACTGCGCGAAGATCCGGACATTATTTTGGTAGGTGAAATGCGAGATTTGGAAACCATACGATTGGCCATGTCTGCGGCTGAAACCGGTCATTTGGTATTCGGAACACTACATACCAGCTCTGCGGCCAAGACCATCGACCGCATCATTGACGTCTTTCCTGCTGACGAAAAGGAAATGGTGCGCGCCATGCTGTCAGAATCACTGCGCGCAGTTATTTCACAAACCTTGCTTAAAACCAAAGACGGTACCGGACGTGTGGCAGCCCATGAAATTATGATTTGCACTCCCGCCATCCGCAATCTAATTCGCGAAGCCAAGGTGCCACAAATGTATTCATCCATCCAGACTGGCGGTGCACTTGGCATGCAGACATTAGATCAGTGCCTGCAAGATCTGGTCAAACGCAACGTTATCTCATCTGCAGAAGCGCGCCTCAAGGCAGCCAATAAGGATACATTCGTCGGTTAATCATTTGGTTATCAGGAGTTTCTCATGGAAAGATATCAGGCTACCGAGCTAATGCATAATCTGTTGCTGGGGATGATTACCCAGAATGCATCTGACCTGTTTATCACTTCCGGATTCCCGCCCGCATTCAAGGTGAACGGCAAGATGACCCCCGTCTCACAACAGGTTCTTACACCGCATCACACAATGGAATTAGCGAACAGCATCATGAACGACCGCCAGGCTGCTGAATTCGAAGCTTCACACGAATGTAATTTTGCTATCAGTCCGGCCGGCATTGGCCGCTTCCGCGTTAATGTGTTTATGCAGCAGCAGCGTACCGGCATGGTGTTGCGAACCATCACCACCAAGATTCCAGACCTTACGCAAATGGGGATGCCAGAAATACTTAAAGACGTGGCAATGACCAAACGCGGATTGGTCGTTCTGGTTGGTGGCACTGGCAGCGGCAAATCCACAACTTTGGCAGCTATGCTTGGCTACCGTAACCAGAATACATACGGTCATATCATCACCATTGAAGATCCGGTAGAGTTTGTCCATGATCACATCAACTGTCTCATCACACACCGTGAGATAGGAGTTGACACGGATTCTTGGCAAACAGCCTTGAAAAACACTTTGCGCCAGGCACCGGATGTAATTTACATCGGTGAAATACGCGACCGTGAAACCATGGAATATGCTGTGACATTTGCCGAGACCGGCCACTTATGTATGGCTACTCTTCATGCCAATAGTGCCAATCAAGCGCTGGATCGCATCGTAAATTTCTTTCCGGAAGAACGTCGCGAGCAGTTGTTAATGGATTTATCTCTAAATATCAAGGCACTTGTTTCGCAGCGCCTCATCCCGCGTACGGATGGGGTAGGCCGTTCAGTAGCCATGGAAATCATGCTTAACTCACCGCTCATCTCTGATTTAATCTTCAAGGGCGATGTGCTTGCAATCAAGGGGGTGATGTCAAAATCGCGAGAAATTGGAATGCAAACTTTCGACCAAGCGCTCTTCGATCTGCACGAAGCCAACCTGATCAGCTATGAAGAAGCGCTTAAGAATGCCGACTCGGTCAACGATCTGCGCTTACGTTTCAAGTTGGAAAGTCAAAGCTCCATGAATACCGACATAATGGCAGGGCTGGAGCACTTGCAGATGACTTGACCAGCCTGAGTTCGCAGAGATTCCAGCTTAATAAAATTGGCGAAGGTGCAATCCGCGATAACGTCTTTAACGGTAACAGCTATTGAAATCAATCACTGTCAGTATAATTTGACGATCGCGAGTCAGCTGCCCTCTGAACTTGATGTTTGATTCATGACTAAAGCACGATGGTCGTGCGTAAGCGCGCCCTATTTAATTATTGTAAGACTTCGCGCTCAATTTCTTCCACGGTGACATGGCGCACGTCCTTGCCCTTGACCATATACACCACATATTCGGACATGTTCTTGGCATGATCACCTATGCGCTCAATGGCCTTGGCGACGAACAGAATTTCCAACGCAGTAGAAATGGTGCGCGGGTCTTCCATCATGAAAGTGATAAGATAGCGCATGATAGTGCGGAATTCCTCATCAACCAACTCATCCTGACGCACCACCTGAGCCGCATAGGCAAGATCAAGACGGGCAAAGGCATCCAGTGATTTGCGTAGCATGTCCAGAGCCATTTCAGCAGCATGCTTAATCTCAGTGTAACGTGGCAAGATGAGACTTTTCCTCTGCGACAACAGCTTTCCCATGCGCGCTATTTTTTCCGCCTCATCGCCGATACGTTCTAAATCAGTAATAGTCTTGATTACCGTCATCACCATACGCAAATCACCTGCGGCAGGCTGTCGGCGAGCGATTATCTGATTACAGCTCTCGTCGATTTCTACCTCCATCGCGTTAACACGATGATCATCATTAATAACGCGATTCATCAGCGGCACATCGCCATTAACCAGCGCCTCAACAGCGAGCCGAATTTGACTCTCCACCAGTCCACCCATTTGTAATACTCGCGCACGCACTGCTTCCAGCTCGGCATCAAATTGCTTAGAGGTATGCTCAGAGGAGACCATGATTCAGATCCTTTTTGGATGAGGTTGGCTAATACTACTCGCGTACTGTGACAATTTTGTTACATGCTAAGCAGTAAGAGTCTGCACCCCGCTTGCTGTTCCCAACAACAGTACATCTGCCCCGCGACGCGCAAACAGGCCATTGGTGACCACACCCGTAATATTATTCAGCGTAGCTTCCATCTCCACCGGATTCAATATTTTTAGACCAGACACATCAAGAATGAAATTGCCGTTGTCAGTAACAAAATCCTCTCGCAACTTGGGTTGCCCACCCAGCAACACCATTTGGCGTGCGACATAGCTGCTAGCCATGGGGATCACCTCCAGCGGCAGTGGGAAGCTCCCAAGAAAATCCACAAGCTTGCTTGAATCACATAAACAAATAAATTTTTTGCTTGCGGCGGCTACAATTTTTTCGCGCGTCAATGCGCCTCCTCCGCCCTTTATCATATGTAAATGTCGGGTAATCTCATCTGCCCCATCCACATAAATAGGCAAGCTACCTACATCATTTAGCGAAACCACCTGGATGCCGTGCTCTTTTAAGCGCTGCTCTGAAGCCTCGGAACTGGCCACCGCACCGCATATTTTTTTCTTGATCTTTCCCAGCTCGTCAATAAAAAAATTGGCCGTCGAGCCAGTACCTACTCCCACTATGCAATTCGTTGGAACATAGGCTAATGCGGCTTGTGCCACCGCGAGCTTTAACTCATCTTGCGTCATGGTTATCCTGCCTCAATTTAACAAATATTGTTTCCCGCCTCGGATTATTGCAGGAATTAACGCATTTAGAAACACTTGGCATGTTTCATACTATGATATCTTTAAAAATTGGGCAGTCTAGCTAAGCAAGCTGTCCTCAAAAAATGATGACCTTAACCATGCAATTAATGTGCTTCATGGAACTAGCCCATTTCAAAAGATGACAAAACATAACGAAAACAATGTTCCAGTGCAACATGAAGGTATTCCATCGCCATGGATTTGCCGCTATGCCCAATTGATTCGTAGCGGCGGCCAAGTCCTTGATTTAGCTTGTGGCAACGGGCGACATACGCGCTGGCTTGCGGCCAAGAACTGGCGAGTAAGTGCCGTGGACCGAGATGCTGCAGCTCTTGACGAGCTGCAGCAGGTGCCTAATGTATCAACCTTAGTCGCGGACTTGGAGAGTGATGTCTGGCCATATTCTGGCCATCGCTTTGATGGCATAGTCGTCAGCCGTTATCTGCATCGACCACTAATGCCTCGACTAATCGAGTCACTGCATGCTGGGGGAGTGCTAATTTATGAAACCTACATGAATGGCAATGAGCGTTTTGGTCGACCCAAAAACCCGGATTTTTTGCTGCGCTCTAACGAGCTATTGGAGGTTTTTTTTCCACACCTGACGGTAATTGCGTTTCAACAAGGTGAGTTTCAAGAGCCAGCCCCCTCAGTCATTCAGCGCATTTGCGCAGTGTCCGAAAGTCGCAACAATTAATTCATTACCTATCATAACCACAGAAAAAATATGATGCGCATCATTCTAAATTCATTGATTTTATATTTTTTGTTCTAAACAAAACCAGTATTTCCTATTAGTGCTGTTAATTTTCGTCCAAACTTTTCTTGGCGAACTTTACGTCAAGCTGTTTTAATTTACGATATAAATGGGTGCGTTCCAAACCAACATTCTTCGCCACGCGAGTCATATTGCCGTTCTCTTTATGCATATGATAATTAAAATAAAGGCTATCAAAATGATCACGCGCTTCGCGCAATGGCAAGTCGAGCGACAACGGAAATTGCGCCGCAGCTTCCCAAATGGTCGCCATGCTTCCCCTGTCAGTTAAATCTGCCGAGACAACTTCCTGCCGAATATTTGATGCTGCACCCAACCTGATTGCCTTGGCAACAGCATCAAGCAATTTCTGTAACGCAATTGGTTTTTCAAGGAAGTCCACTGCACCGATGCGCGTTGCCTCAAGTGCTGTTTCTATGGTGCCATGCCCTGACATCATGATGACTGGCATAGTCAACAAGCTCTGCTCCACCCACTCTTTAAGTAAGCTGACGCCATCGGTATTGGGCATCCAGATGTCCAGCAACACCAAATCCGGCACTTGTCGGTTGCGAAAATCGCGTGCCTGAGTAGCATTTTCCGCCAGATGCACATGATAACCTTCGTCATACAAGATTTCCGATAGTAACTCGCGGATTCCGATTTCATCATCAACCACTAGAATTTCTTTAGTTGCCATTTTCACACAACCTCTATTAATAAGGGCAAAGTAACACTTACTCGCGTTCCACCAGCTATTACATTTTCAATAACAATACTGCCACCATGTTCTTCC
This sequence comes from Candidatus Nitrotoga sp., assembly GCA_039920105.1. Taxonomy (GTDB): domain Bacteria; phylum Pseudomonadota; class Gammaproteobacteria; order Burkholderiales; family Gallionellaceae; genus Nitrotoga. The sequence goes on from JBDSEJ010000420.1 coordinate 10,943, forward strand.
ACAATTTTTTTCACTATTGCCAAGCCTAGCCCAGTACCCTTGGGCTTAGACGTCCGGTAAGGTTCGAAAGCACGCGCCAACAAATTTTCAGGGAAACCACAGCCATTGTCTTGCACGCACAGCTTCAATGTACCGCCTTCCTCTGCCGTGCTCAGAATAATTTCTCTTTGAGTCACGTTTTGTAATGCGTCATACGAATTCTTCAACAAATTATGAATCACTTGACGCAAGCGTGTCGCATCCCCCTTAACCCAAGTTTGGGTCGCATTCAAGCGCAAGGTTATCGGGATGCTGTTAGCTTCATACAACCCGAGCACTTCGCGTAGTAACTGGTGCATATCCAGCACTAACAACTTGGGAGCCGGCGCTCGTGCATAATCGGCGAATTCCGTTACCATGTTTTTCATTGCTGCCACTTGACTCACGATAGTTTGAGTGGCTCGCTGTAATAGCTGTGCATCGCTACCGTCCAATTTGGCGCTCAACTTGTGCATAAGCCGCTCCGCAGACAACTGAATTGGTGTAAGCGGATTTTTAATTTCGTGCGCCAAACGTCGCGCCACTTCACCCCAAGCGGCCTGACGTTCCGCTTGCAGCAAATAGGTAATATCGTCGAACACTACTACATAGCTATTTTCCGCTGCTGTGGATAGCCTGGTTCCACGCATTAATAATATCTGCTCACCATTCTTGCTGAGCCGCTCAATCTGACGCTGCCATTCGCCGCTTGTCACTTCACTAAATGCCTGTATGACAGCATCCGAAAAGGGACGTAACAGGGGATGCCGCACAGCTATTTCCGCTAAGGGCACATCCTGAATATCCAAAAGCGATGCCCCAAGTATCTGCGCCGCACTACTATTGACAGAACGCAGCCTGAATTTCTCATCCACTACTAAAACGCCGGACGATAGGTGTGCCAGCATGCTTTCGAGGTAGGCTTTGGCATCTTCCGCTTGGCGATGTTGTTGTACGCTCGTGGTTTTCGCATCGGCCAGTTGTAACGTCATCTGGTTGAACAGCCCGGTCAGCGCACCCAGCTCATCACTGCTTTTAATTGGATGCTGACGCGAAAAATCGCCTTGCGCTACCGCCCGCGTTCCTTCCGCCAGCGCTGCGAGCGGTGCACTTAGGCGGTCACTGATAAAAAAAGCAGCTGACACAGCGCTCAGTAATACAATCAACAGTGATAGTGTCAGTGTGATGCCATATAAGCGCTTTAATCCCAAACGAGATAATGACAATTCTTGGTAATCGCGATAAACCGCCCGTGCCATTTCTGCGTCAGCGGCAAGCTGTTTGGGCACGGGCTGTGTTAACTGCAAAAAACGCGCCCCGGCCGACGCGGGCTGTGGCTTAATCATCACCATCACACGCAATATCAGGCTGTTATCAGGCAGTGTATCAATAATGCTACTTAACCCCTGCTGGCCTGTCTCACGCAGCATTTCGGCATCCAGCGTGTTTGGCGGCCGCTTGCCACTTCTACTAGCAAACGCAAGTAGCTTTCCACTTTTGTTAAATACTGCTACATCTTGTGCCGTACCTTTGCCTATTAGTTGGCCCAACGTTTTGGTATATTGATTTGGAGATTGTTTTGCAAGCAACAGGGCGGTAGATTGACCTTTCTTGCTCAATTCCTTAAGACTAGTTTCCAGCGCATTTCGGCCCAAGTTCAAACCGCCCTCCAACGCTCTTTCTACCCGAAGATCGAACCACGACTCGATGCTCTTATCAAGAAACTGTACCGAAACAGCATACACCAGCAAACCGGGAAGAATCGCAATCAAGATGAAAAATAGCGTCAGTCGCAGGGTTAGTTTCGCACCGAATACCTTTGCCTTAAGCTTGCCGCGCAATTGCCATAATTGATAGCCAACCAGCACTGTTAAATACAGTGCCAAGACCCCGGCCAAAGTCAGCAAAACATAGTAGTTTCGTGAAAACAGCTCGGTATTTGCGCTGGCACTTGACAACAGGTACAGTAGAAAACCACCAAGCAGTGCACTGATGATAATCAAGTACTTCACTGCCTACTCACTTTCGCGGTCTGTAGTAGATGCAGTCGGGCGTATTATCCAGCGGTACCAGCCGGAATCAAAGTCCCAGTCATGAGTTGCCAACGCATTGACTTGTAGAGGTTTGGGTAATTGCGTTACATCCAGACGCATTCGTGTGGCAGCAATATATTCCCCCTTTTGGGATAAAAATGCTGACATATAATCATTGTTTTTCTGGAGCAGCGTAGCATCAATAGGGGCAGCAGATTGATGGCTGATGATACGCAGTGCATCGCCCAAGCTTGAAAAGTTTTGGAACAGCGAGCCTCGCGTGATGCGGTACTGGCGTGTCAGTTTGTTGTAAGAAAGCTTGGCAGTTTGTTCATTTTTTGCGACAACTTCGTCCAGCCAGTACCAACGCGGCCGAGTCAGAGTGAACTCACTAATGAAATACAGCGGTACGCCAAGCGTTAACGCCTGATCTACAACAAAATTTAAGCTGATATCGAAATCAACCGAAAAATGGTAACTGCCCTCTGAAAACCGCGCCTCAGTTTTACGCACTGTAATACTCTCGGCACTGGCGACCGAAATGCCTAGCCATAATGCCAGCAACATAGCCAGCAACGGCGCCAATTTATGCATGTTTTTGTAGTAATGCATAAAAGAAACCATCGCGCTGGTCATCGGGGAAAATTTGACCTTCATTTAAATTAGGCATGGACAACAGCAATTGTTTGCCATCTGCATGTTGATTTAAAAATTCATTGATAACCTGCTGGTTTTCTCGCGCAAAAAT
>JBDSEJ010000421.1:0-9610 GCA_039920105.1 Candidatus Nitrotoga sp.
ATAGCATTGATGCTCTTGAAGATCACTTGGTTGAGGCGCTACGAACAATGGAAAATGATACTGAGCGTGTCGCCAGCATTACTCGGTGGCCTTGGATAATTAATTCCGTTTCTAATGCGATTTAGAATTATATAGGACATTTGCTTGATATCATCGCTATTATCGCGACATTGCTTGGCGTGGCCGTAACGATTGGTTACGGTGTCGATCAACTGATTACCGGTATTAATTATTTAGTCGCTTTTGATTGGTTAATGTCCTCTGGAGAAGATCCCGTTCCGACTAAAACCTCGCTCATTATTGTACTGTGCATCGTAATGCTTCTATCAACCATTTCAGCGGCAACCGGGATCCAGCGGGGAATTAAATATTTAAGTAATCTGAACCTAGGGTTATCCTTAATTTTGCTGGTCGTTTTTCTATTTTCTGGTCCTTTAATATTTTCTCTTAACTTATACGGCAGTGCACTGATTGATTATTTAATTACATTGCCCATTATTTCATTTGAGGTATTTGAATTAAATACAACATTAGGTGATTGGCAAGAAAACGGCACCATTATGTACTGGGCTTGGTGGATTGCCTTTGCACCATTTGTTGGGCTGTTTTTAGCGCGTATTTCCAGAGGTCGATCGATTCGAGAGTTTGTATTGGGTGGCTTGCTTGCACCTGCTGCCGTATGTTTTGTATGGATAGTTTTATTTGGAGGCGCGGCGGTAAATCTTGAACTATCTGGTATCGCGAGTGGCCAAATCATCAACGCGGCACAATCCGCACAGTTATTTGAAACAATGAATGTATTGCTTTCCGGAGAAATAGCAAAAATTGTCACTGCAATGGCAGTAGTGCTTATTCTTACTTATCTGATTACCTCTGCAGATTCTGGGCTAATAGTTTTAAACACAATTATGGCCGGCGGCTGTCAAAATTCGGCCATTAAACATCGATTTGTTTGGGGGCTAATTCTCGCGTTAATTACCGGTACCTTGTTGATTGTAGGTGACGGCAGTTTTGAAGCGCTGCAGAAGGCAATGATTATTGGTGCATTACCATTCTCAATGGTAATGATATTGATGTGTACCTCTTTGGTTAAAGAAATTTTAGCGGTAAAAAATGTAAGCATTGACACTTTAAGTATAGGTAAATTGCACTAGCAACCGTCGACACGCCACCTCAAATACAAACCTGTTGTTAATTAAATTTTTGTACGAGTACTGTTGGTGCCAAATGGCCAAGGTGCGAACGGCGCCACCGTCAGTTAAAATAGATTTCGATGTACTCACTGCTCAAAGCTTCCGCGGCTGACCAAGCTGTCTATGGCTGGCGATTCACCAGTTCGTTCTTCAGGCTGCCCCATAAGCTGACCTTGCCTCTGCAAATCGCAACGCTTAACTTTGTATAAACTTCAAGTTAAGGAGCAACAAAATAGAACGAGCAAAGAGTAAGAGGTCGTTATACACATTGAAGTACAAGCAATAAGCAGTAAGGCAAGTTCAAGGAGGCCAATCCTGTGTAGCAGCGGTAAAGTTACTTGGCTTGCCAAAGCAAACATTGACGAGTTTGGTAAAACAAACTTAAAGAAGGACAACTGACTGGGCTCCCAGTTGATTGGTGCCATTTGCACAAGTGACTTTTAGCGCTTGCACTATGGAAACAATTCATAACTTGACTTGCCTCGCATAGCTTTAAAATAATTTTGACAATGTCATTTCTGGACAACTGGTATAACGGCACTTTAGAGGGTTTACTCTATAATTTTCTATCCTGTTAATCCAACCTCGCTGACTTAATTAAGTATTTTTTATTGCCCACAAAATCTGTGGATAACATTGTTAGCAGTTTCCATAAAACTAAGCTAACTGCTAACCCTATATAGAATTTTTTCCAGTTGCTTAATTCACAGGCATATTTTATATTACATAAAAACAATTACTTAACCTTATCACTCAATTGCATTGCTAAAAATCTCTTGCCGCAGAAAGCTTAGCCCTCCTGTGAGCAACTAGCATAATGTCAAGCACTTTTGTAAAAAGTTAGTTTGAATTAACACCATCCCTTGTATCAGCATTACAGCGTTGACGAATTGAGAAATGACACCCCCAAGTTAAAAATGTAACTGCTAATTGCACGTAAGCTTGCCGAATTGTGCTTATAGCGAAAAAGATATCTGAGTGCGATACCGCACAGATAGCTTGGGGCAAAAGGTTTAGCCTGTACTGGCTTTCCACTTTTTGACAATATGGGTACAAATAATTTAACGATGATTATTCGTAACTCTTAAGTACACTCCTACTTTTGCATGATAGTGGAGAGCATTTGTGTTTGATTTACTGCCGCTCTTTGCTCCCCCGTCGAGAGCGGTTTTTTTTGAAATTAGCATTTTCAGTTTCCATAAAATTGCTAAATATTCTATTTTTGGAGATCTTTTGGCCACCGTGCGGCTCCAACTACCTATCAACTAGCGTCAATTTTATGAGTGGCATTCGGTGGCAGCTTGGAGGAATATTCTAATATTTTTTGTTGATATTCAAAAATTACAGTAAACCGGATAAATTTAGAGCAGTTCAGATTCGGCCCCCAGTTTCTTTAATTCACTAATTATAATGACCTGTGAATATGCTGAATTTCGCAGCAAAAGGAAGGATCTTCCATGAATAAAAAAACAATTTATTTACTTACCGCTTTAGCGGTAGTCATGGCACCTGCAGTGACATCCAGTCTTGCTCATGCTCAGGGTAGGTCGATGTCGAACCAATTTTGGTGGCCTGAAAAGCTGGATCTCAAACCTCTGCGCCAACATGCGCCTGAATCCAATCCAATGGGCGTCAAATTCAACTATGCGGATGAGTTTAAGACTCTCGATCTTAAGGCCGTGAAAAATGACATTGAGACGTTGATGACCACTTCACAGGAATGGTGGCCAGCAGACTATGGTCACTATGGACCATTTTTCATTCGGATGGCTTGGCACAGCGCGGGGACATACCGCATGTCTGACGGACGCGGCGGTGCCGGTGGGCGGCCAACAACGATTCGAACCGCTCAACAGCTGGCCTGACAATGCTAGCTTAGACAAGGCACGGCGACTGCTTTGGCCAATCAAGCAAAAATACGGACGAAAAATTTCTTGGGCCAACCTGATGACCCTGACGGGGAATGTAGCGTTGGAATCCATGGGCTTCAAGACCTTTGGCTTTGCCGGCGGGCGTGAGGACGACTGGGAGCCCGATCTGGTGTATTGGGGTTCTGAGACTAAATTTCTCGCGGATGAGCGCTATAGTGGAGACAGAAATCTTGAAAATCCTCTTGCCGCTGTTCAGATGGGCCTAATCTATGTGAATCCGGAAGGGCCGAACGGCAACCCGGATCCGCTCTTGGCAGCTCGGGATATTCGCGAGACGTTTGCTGCATGGCGATGAATGATGAAGAGACCGTTGCACTTATTGCTGGTGGGCATACATTTGGTAAAGCCCATGGTGCCCACGCCCCATCCAAATGTCTGGGTCCTGAGCCCACAGCTGCGGGCATTGAGCAGCAAGGTCTCGGGTGGGAAAACAAGTGCGGTAGCGGCAATGCTGGCGACACTATCACCAGCGGTCTGGAAGGCGCATGGTCGGTCAATCCAATTGCTTGGACTAAGCAATATTTTGCCAACCTTTTCGATTTTGATTGGGTGCAGACTAAGAGCCCAGCAGGGGCAATCCAGTGGGTTCCCGATAATAAAAACGCATCCAGCCTCGTGCTGGATGCTCACGATCCGTCGAAGCGGCATGCTCCTATTATGATGACAACAGACCTTTCGCTAAAGTTCGATCCAATCTATTACAAGATTTCCAAGCGCTTCCAGGATAACCCTAAGGAATTCGAACGCGCCTTTGCCAAGGCTTGGTTTAAACTGACGCACCGCGACATGGGCCCCCGCGCACTCTATCTTGGCGCTGAAGTCCCTGACGAAGTATTGCTATGGCAAGATCCGGTCCCAGCCATCGACCATGACTTGGTTAGTGCAGAGGACATCGCTCAACTGAAGTCTAAAATTATTGCCTCGGACTTAACCATTCCCGAACTTGCCAGAACCGCTTGGGCATCTGCTGCCAGCTTCCGCGGCACCGACCTACGCGGTGGGGCTAACGGGGCACGTATTCGCCTCGAACCACAGAGAGATTGGGAGGTCAATAATCCGAATGAACTTGCGAGAGTTTTGACGCGTCTGGAGGGCATTCAAAAAAACTTTAACCGCTCACAATCGGGCGGTAAGAAGATATCGCTCGCCGACGTGATCATTCTGGGCGGAGCCGCAGCCATTGAGCAAGCCGCGAAGAAGGATGGTCATGACGTGCAAGTTCCTTTCATACCGGGACGTACTGATGCATCGCAAGAGCAGACTGATGTAAATTCATTTGCTGTACTCGAACCTACCGCAGACGGATTTCGCAACTACTTCAGTACGAAAAATAGTAGATCGCCGGCGGAAATGCTGGTTGATCGGGCGAGCTTCCTGACCCTGACTGTTCCTGAAATGACCGTTCTAGTAGGTGGCATGCGAGCTCTGAATGCAAATGCCGGACAATCTGCACATGGTGTATTCACGAACCGGCCTGGGATGTTGAGCAATGATTTCTTCGTTAACCTACTGGATATGTAGACAAAATGGGCAAAGTCATCCAATCCGAAGGATTCTTCGAGGGACGTGACCGCGGGACGGGTAAGCTCAAATGGACTGCCACCACTGTCGATCTTATTTTCGGGTCGGACTCCGAGTTACGTGCTATAGCAGAAGTCTATGCAGCTGATGACGCACGCGAAAAGTTCGTACGAGATTTTGTTGAAGCTTGGGCTAAGGTAATGACGCTTGACCGCTCTAGACTTTGATGCTGACATTAAGTCAAAGCTGCTCGAAGGCACTTAAAATGAATCTCAATTTGAGCGCTGAGCAAGCTCCTGAAAAAATGTCGGGAATTTTTCGCGCTTTATCAAAATGTGACATGGCGGTGAATGAATTCAGTTAACCGGACCCTTGTATATCAAGCCTGCCAACGGAACTCAGGTGACTGGGTTAAATTTTCGTTTACAAATACAGCAGCGGTACCGATGCAAACCACAACTCTTGCCCCAGCAATTTAGTTCTGTATCAATGTTTCACTCTTGCTCATTGCAGCCACCTGTTGGCACAATTTTACCAAACAAACGTTTCTACGGAGTTCCGGCTACATCATTCTTTGTTCGGTAGCGCACAGACAATCAATACATTTAGGTGATACTTCTTACCTGAAAAGTATAGTTCTCTACTGAATCTAAAACGACCTCTCTATATAGAGTAAAGCTTGGAAGGGCTTGAAAAATGATTTAGTTATGCATAATCAATGTGTTTTACAAGTTTCGATGATCTGCAATTTAAGCCAATATGTCATTTCAAAAACCGTTTCGGATGAAAAGTTAAAAGGAGTAACCATGCAAGCATTACACTTAGTTGAGTTCAAAATTTGCGATCCTAATAGTTTGAGTTGGATAACTATAGACACATCCACCCTACATTCTGGTCATCAAATGGGTTGGGGGAAATGTCACAGTGGTTGTGCAGATTTTCAAAAGCAATACGGCAACGAAATATGCGGTCGTTGCGGGCATGACTACAGCGAACATTCCTAGCTTGAAATTTCACTGCAGCTTTCCTTATCCGGTTGCTCCCATTTTCAGGCTGGAACAACCAATTGGGACCAGTTAATTCCTCTCTCAACTATATTCAACTAGCTTTACTTGTAAACTTGCGTCTGCTGAATCCAAGCCCGGCTAGGCCGAGACCGAAAAGTGCGAGGGTGGTAGGTTCTGGAATAGAACCAACGGTGACGAATTTTGGAATAGCTGTGAAAACAACCATGTCTTGAGTATTGTTAGCGGTGCCGTCATTTAAGTAAGTGAGACTATAATTCCCGGTATTTACTGCTGTTCCCAAGTTATGCAACCATGTGTTGGCCATAACTCCATAGACCGAATTCGCTGTACCGTCGTTCACTCTGAAGCCCGTGTTTATTGAGTTGATGTGGTAGCGTCCACCTACTTCTGTCCCGTATGTGATCGCCCATACAGCCAATTGAAAGGCTGCTGACTCATCTTTATCATTAACAGTGCTATACACTTGATTGGCCAATTGTCCTAGTTGACTTACTCTCATCGTTCCATCAGGAGTACCAGTACGCAAACTACTCAACGAGGTGGCAAGCTCAGCTCCGGTGGCAACCGTATACGTAGTGCTGCCACTGGCCAACCAATGATAAATGTCGACACACCACGCGTTGAATTGGCCGGTGCTGGAAAAAGCATGTGTAAAATCCGTCGTCGTAAAGCTGTCACCGCCAATTCCAGCGTTTGTCAAAGTTCCACCTGAAGGGTTTGGGGCGATTTTACCAGTGTAGTAACCCACTCCTCCGATACCGAAGTTAGTTGAGCCTGCATTTGTGACATTAATTGTCCCAGCCAAACCTGATTGACTCCCCATCACAACACTGACCAAACTGACTGCCGCAAAGATATGTATAGATTTCATTTTAACGTCTAATTAATGAATGCTCGCAACCAATAAGCAATTATCATGCCATGAAAGCAATTTAAAAGTAATTCAATACACTATGTAAATTTATACAAATTTTTCAAGAGCTTTGTTAAATATTCCGACAAATACCTTTTTTTACTGGACATTGAGCTGTTCGGTGCAAACCGAATTCGGGCTGAACCTAGAAAACAATTTAAATACCCTAATAGGTTGCATATCAATGACAGCTTAATTTTTATTATCGGCGTCTTTTATTTTAAATTAAGGGGGACTATTAGTTATTTAGCGATCCCAATATTTGGGCGGAGCGATTTATGCTGGTATCTGCAACATTTTCTGCAGGACGCGAGATAATTTAAACTCAGAACAAGACAACCAAATTGCTACGTCTTTCGTTTAAGAGCACCTTTCTGAAGGGATAGAATATTCTCTGCTGGTTTTGCCATCTTCCGCTCCCTGCGCTTACTGTGTTGTTGCAAATTATTACTCAGCTGGCTAATAATTTCCGAAGCAGCGCTTATAATTTGATTTGGGCCGAATCCTCCTCTGGCCATTTCTTTATAAAAGCACTTTGCATAAACTTTCGCCACTTGATCAGGATTGTGAATAATGCTTCCCAATGAGTCACTAATATTATTTTGAGCTTCTTGAACCAGCGCCATTTGAGCAAAACGTGAACTCAAAATATTTTGTAACTGGATTACCTGGATCGATTTACCAATGAATAATGCAACTACATTGAGAAGATTCAAGTCAACAAGATTAAATGTGCAATCGTGCATGTGCCCACTTATGTTAACCACGCCTACGATATTCCCACAAATCGTAATTGGTGAGGAAATCATACTTTTACCTGATTCACTTGCACGTCGAGCCATTTTGGCGAACGCCGAGTTGTTAATATCCTCAATTAACAAAGATTTCCCGGTTTCAATTACATAGCCAGCGATACCCTCACCCTTCCCTACCAACTCTTTGTAAGCAATATTCGGCATTGGGCCGTAGCTAGCGCAAACACTCATAAGTAAATTGTCTGAACTACCATCATTAAGAAGCATAATTGAGCAATTTTTGGCGCTCAATATAGTTGCCGTCATTTCCGCGAGTTGTTCAAGGCTGTCATTAAGATTGCCATTTTCTAAAAAACTGGACAAATCCTGAAGCTTGATCAAATTAGTTACTAATTCACTCATTAAATAATTCTCTTCGTCATTATTTGTGAAGCATTCTTGACCACGATCTCACTAAACAATTGCCGAGTCTCACTGATAGTATCGTACTAAATTATGCAACAGTCATGTACATAATCACCTAATTGGCACCGTTTGATTATTAGTTGAAGGCATAGATTATCTAGGAGAAATTTGGTCGGCACGGTTCATCGAATATTGCATTGCCCAATTTTAAACTTACATGCAATTGATAAATTAGAATAAACCATCTAAAAAGCCATATCCCTCTATAACAAAATTTACGACGACCAAAACTATTCGAACCAACATGCACCCGATATATACCAGACAGCATAGATCATACTGATTTCTTTCCACATAATTTTCTCCATTTTCAAAAAATTGAATGAATCCGTAAGATGTGAGTGGGTAGCGCTCATGACGTTTAAAGTCAGTTTTTCTTTAGAGTCGCGATAGTCCGTTATGAAATAACCCTAACCTCCCAACCATCACAAATAAGTATCCTCTGGAAAAACCAGGACTTTATTTGTGAGCCACTCAAAGTGGCTTAATGAGGCCGCTTACGCGGCCCCTGCTCTTGTGGCCACCTTTCTGTGGCTGGTTCGCGCTATAGGTGCATCTGATCTAGGTGCTTGTCCTCTTCCTCATTGTGCCGAATGTACTGCCGGATCAACTCCTCATCTCGGCATACCTTTGACACAAAATACCCTCTAGCCCAAAAGTGTTGCCCTGCGATATACGCTTGAGCTCAACGTATACGATTTGCCAGATAGATTGCACTTTTTCCTTTGATCTACCCGATGTCTTGCGATAACGAATATTTCGGCGGATTCGATATCTATATGTGTACATGATCAGGCATCAGGCGCCCTCCCTTTAACTTGTTTTCATTGTATTTGGACAGCCTCTTGAACACTTGACCAAGGTGCGGCCTCAAGTGTTCATACAATATTTACGTCTATACTTCGGAAGGAATATCACATGATATTTGCATTCCCATTTACTATGGCTTAGGCTTTCGCTGTCGTCCACCTCGACCCTCCCTTCTTCGTTTGCTTGGCGGCTCACGATTCAGAGTGTCACAAATGGACTCCCGTAAATGTCAAATTACTACTGCCACTCCGTCATAGCCGAGTTTCCTATGTTGGGTTAATTTTCCAAATAGAGTTATTCGAGGAAAGTATGTGTGCAAAGACATGTTTGTTTAAAATGCTCATTTTGTTATTTAACCAAGAATTTTTTGAACGAAGGAAAAATGAATTCTATTATTGTAAGTATGGTTGCAACAGCAGGCTTTATTGTTTCAGGTTTCGCACTTGCAGTGGATATGCCGTCAGAAGGTAAGGCTAAATGTGGTATGTGCCACTCCATCGACAAAGCTACCATGGCTCCATCTTTTATGGAAATTGCTGAGAAATTCAAGGGCGATAAAGACGCATCAAAAAAAATCGCTGCTAGCATTACCATGGGTGGTTCGTTTGGCTGGGAATACGGCGAAATGCCAGCCAGAGGTTTGGGCGCAAATGATGCTGAAATCCTATCTCTCTCAAAGTTTATAGCTGGCTTGGCTAAATAGGATTGAATTGCAGCGTGCTAAAGAAGTAAGTAGCACGTCAATTAAAATTTAACTTATTCAATTTTGTACGAGCGCGAATGACCTTGGCGAAGATGTCGCGGGTCCTTTCCGTTGAAATAATTCTATCTGTCGTTATGCACAGAGAGATTCCTTAATGGCGGCTTCTAGTTCGACCAGACCGGTCAAGGGGCTTCGACGAATGCATTTGCCTGTGATATCTGTGTGAAGTGGATATGAAAGCGTGGAGGCTTAAATAGTCAAGGCCATGAGAGGTAGGATGCAACTAGTTGG
>JBDSEJ010000422.1:0-4113 GCA_039920105.1 Candidatus Nitrotoga sp.
TCCATCAAATCAAGATGTCGAGAATGATAACGGCTGATGTAGTTATTCCATTTAAAATCCTTGTCATCCTCTCCCATATCCCAATAGCATGCGCACTGAACACCGTGAATCAGGCCACGATAGTGCAGCACGGGCAGGTCAAAACCACCGCCGTTCCATGACACTAATTGCGGGGTGTATTTGTCGATGCCATCAAAGAAACGTTGAATGAGGGTGCTCTCGTCGTCTTCCAGTCCACCCAGCGACCAAACGTGGAAATTGTCGCCCTCGCGCAACGCGCATGAAATGGCTATTACGCGATGCAGATGATGTTGCAAGAAGTCACTGCCTGTCTTCTGGCGACGCATTTGAAAGGCCATTTCCGCCACATCTCCATCGCCCACCTCCGCATCAAGTCCATATAAAGAACGAAGCCCGGCAATATCGGGAATAGTCTCGATATCAAAAACAAGAACAGGGGTCATCTACACCAATGGTATTGCAAAGTTGAAGTGAATAAAAACATTAACAAGATCCCATAAAATTATAAAATAATTGAGTATTTACAAGGAAAACTGACTCCCTGCTACTCATCTAACAAGTGAGTAACGGAACTTTCAGTTTTATAGTTGACCGGTTACTTTTTTAACCAACTGCCGCCGCTCTGCACCCACCAACCCGCTTGGGCTCTCTGTATCCAGCGTTGTGCGAATGTATTGCGGATGTCACCTTCCCATTCAGGATGGGCGTTAGCGCGCGCAATTTCGGTATACAATGCCTTACGATCCTGATTTTCCGCTGCAACCAGCCCATTGACTTTCTGGCGGCTGGCAAGTGGAACTGCATTTGCATCGCGTAAAGCAACCAAACCATCAGAAGTTAACCCGACCGCACCGTTGTTATAGAACTCTGCCAATTGTGTATGGCGCGTCTGCATTGACCGCTTCAAAGCAACAACACCAGGAGTATTAATTTCAATGTTTACTTGTGCCGATGCAGCGGCAGAAACACATAGTACAAACAGCGCAAAACAAAATTTAATTAAATTGTTCATATTGGTTTCTCCATTTTTATTTCAGGCGCAACTGACGAGGATTTGTCAGATTTAGAAACAGTACCGGATTTCTCGATTTGCCAAACTTCATCGATTATTTTGTCAGCTGCCTTTTCTGCTTCTGCGGCAGGAAAATAAATATTGATTGTGACGCAGGCACTCAGAGCAATGACTGCCAAAGGTAGTACGGTCCAAATTTTTTTCATAGTGCCCTTCCTTTATTTGATCACAGCTTTATTGTCCTGCAAAACCCTCTTTAAGCGGGTGATTAGTTCATTCCAGTCTACCTTGCGATTGTAGCCCATCACAGTGATGGCGGGAATACCGCCACCTTTTACTATCGTGAAAGCGTTGCCGTGATTTTCTGTCCCTGCCATCGTACATATGTTATTGCGCAGCGCGCAACTCAGCCCGATTTCATCATAGCCAAAACTCTCAAAAACACGCATAAAGCTGCGCTGCAATGCAGCCCCCCCACCTGCGCCTCCCAAAGAAGAAATATTCTCTACTGCCTTTTGACTGATTCTCTTGCGATATTTTCCAGGACTGCTCGCCAACTTTGCATCAAAACGCACCGGACGCCAACTCACCAGTTCGAGATTGTTCACTCCTAAGTCAATACGTCCCTGAATATTGCCGAAAGAAAACGTGCGCGTTAGCAGGTCAAGATCCAGTCCGCGCATATCTAAATTACCAGATAGGCGAGGTGCGCGACCGAAGGGATCAAACAACTCCAAGCGATTTGCCAGCACCTCACCATCGAATATTTTAAACAATAAGGTGCCATTTACCTTTAACATTTTGTTCTGATAACTAACTTTGGGAATAGAGCCTGACAGTGAGCCATGCATCTCAGGCCAATGTAATGCAGCACTGAGGTTCTGCATGGAAATTGAAGTAAGCTTACTTGCAAAGTTCCACTCCCACATGTCATTCATGCTATGCAAATGGAAATCGCTCACTTCTAACTTACCGTCAAGTAGGGGCAGTGTGGCGGTTGGCAGAAAGAGACTTTTCCCGTGCATCTTTATAGTCCACTGCGTTGCACCCAGTGGCAACCCCATCAATTCACCGCCGGCAAATGCCAAATGCGCATCACTTTGAAGTTGGGCGTGCCACGGAATGTCCGCATTAATGCCGCGTAATACAAAGCGTTTCTCACTATCCACGATCGCTACATCGCGCAGCTTAACCTGCAATGCTTGGGTGGCGCCATTGCTATATCGCCAGTCCACATCAGCACGACCTTTCAGCTCTGCTGCCGATAAAGAACTCTTTACCATAAATGGTTTAGCGTAATTACCAAAGCCGTTCGCCAGCGACAGATTCTTGCCAACTACACGGCCTTCCAATAAGTTGCTTTTTTTAACATCCCACAGTGCGTTCAACTCAATCTTGCCTACTCCTGGAAGATTAGCCACAGCCTGCGTCACTTTTATTTGTTTACCATCCCACTGACCAGAGGCCTGAAAAGTATGCCCACCGCGTAAATACAATGGTTGCCAGAATATCTCACCACTCTGCCAATCGAGTGCGCCACGCCAATTCCATTTTTGTCCTATGCGAGTCGCATTTACATGAACCTTGCCTGCCAATTTTTCGGCGGCGTGCAATCCACTTTCATCCGCAGCAGCTAAACCAGTTAAGTGCATATCAGCATTGATTTGGCTGGCTCCCGCTTTATTACCATTCACAACCAAGGTTCCATTGAGTGTGCCCTGAGTAGGCAATGGCCCATCGATTGGAAGCCAGCCAATTAAGCGCGTAACTTGTGCATTGCGTAACAGTACAGTGGCGCGCCATGGCTGCGCGCGGAAATCAGCGCTTACCTGCCACAACTCATTGGCTTTAGCAGTCAGCTGCAGATCTAATCGTTGCGAGGTAAACTCGTAACTAAAATTGAATGGTAAGTCTGGTATCGCATCCAACTTACCTTTACGGCAAGTCACGCGTTCTGAATTAAGCAAAAACTCCCTGCAATGCACATGTACCTTGCTCCATATTTTTCCTGCCATATGAAAATCTTCAATGCTAAATTCTGCCGATCCTCCTTGCGACCACACCACTTTAATTCCGCGTGCAGTAAAACTAGGTGCGGCAACGTCAGCCACGTTTAAAGTAATTTGCATGGCATTGAGCGGTGCAGACAAAAATAGTATAAAAAAACTCAACAGGAAGGACACGCTGCAACTTTGCAGGTGAATTATGGTATAAATAATTGTCTTGTTTAACATATGGCAGCTCAACTTTATGATATCAAACCATACTTCATTTCTGTTAACTGGTTCTAACAAAAATAGTACCGCGATAAGATTTTTTTCAGTGCTATCGCTGCTATTGTTTTTTGTCACGCAACCAGCCTTGGGGGAAAATATTTCACTGAAAATTGGCACACACAATATTCATGCGGAAATAGCCCACACACCACAAAGCCGCAAACAGGGACTTATGCAACGCAGTTCTCTATGCGTTGATTGCGGCATGTTATTTATATTTGATAAAGCTGACAGATATAGCTTCTGGATGAAGAATACGCCACTGCCATTAAGTATCGCCTTCATCGCCACTGATGGTTCTATTCTTAACATTGAGGAAATGTACCCTAACACTTTAGATACACACCATGCCCAAAGCGATGCATTGTATGCGCTGGAAATGAATAGCGGCTGGTTTAACCGAAATGGCATCAAGAGAGGAATAATGGTTGAAGGATTGAAACGAGCTCCTTAAGGGCATTAATATCGCTTGAAATGAAATAAAAAATCCCGGCGAGTCCCGGGATTTTTTATTTCATTTCAAGCGATAAAGTTACGCGTAGTTTTTTGCTACGAAGTCCCAGTTAACCAAGCCCCAGAAACTTTCGACATATTTGGCGCGGGCGTTACGATAATCAATATAGTAAGCGTGTTCCCATACGTCACAGGTAAGTAACGGTTTGTCAGCGCCGGATAAAGGTGTGGCGGCATTGCTGGTGTTAACGATGTCCAGTGAGCCATCGCCCTTCTTAACTAGCCATGTCCAGCCAGACCCAAAGTTACCCACGCAAGAAGCAGAGAATGCTTTTTTAAAATCTTCGAAAC
>JBDSEJ010000423.1:0-6204 GCA_039920105.1 Candidatus Nitrotoga sp.
CGCTGATGCGGCGTCAGCTTTTCGAGTTCTGCCGACATTGCTTGAAATTCTTCGGTTTTCATCGCAGCACCTATCTCATTGTTTGATAGGGCGATAGTATAAACCTCTATTTAACTGTGACATAGCCAAAATATAGGTTGCAATGATCGATGCGCAGAAATTTTTTGCCATACAGCAAAAATTTAGCGGCTTTGATGCCTTCATAAGGCGCTTCGTGGAAGGCAGGCTCCAAGCAAAATCACTAACGCGGCGCAACTTCAAGTATGGCGGCTAGCGCTGATATTTATACATGCAGTCAACTGACACGGCACACCACCAGACAGTGAGTTGCTTGAGGAAATTGGAATTAACAAAGGTGATGAAATGAGGTTAATTTTCACAAAGATGCACGGTGCCGGGAATGATTTCGTGGTCCTAAACGGGGTACGTCAGCGCATTCAGCTTAAGCCGGAGCAGCGGCGGCTGCTAGCCGACCGGCATTTTGGCGTGGGCTGTGACCAAATCCTGCTAGTGGAAATTGCACAGCATCCCGATGCGGATTTTAGTTATCGCATTTTCAATTCTGATGGCGACGAGGTAGAACAATGCGGTAATGGCGCGCGCTGTTTCATGCGCTTTGTGCACGATCAAAAACTGACACACAAGCGTGAAATAGTGGTAGAAACTAAGAGCGGCCTGATTACGCCTTGTCTTGAAGACAACGGTCAAGTTACAGTAAATATGGGCGCGCCAATTTTTGAGGCTGCACGTATTCCATTCCATGGATGTAGCGATGCTGTTATCCAAACGCTAGAAGTGGCGGGCGAGTCAGTGCAGATTTCGGCACTATCTATGGGCAATCCACATGCGGTACAGGTGGTGACTGATGTGGAACATGCACCAGTTGCTATACAGGGGCCTTTAATTGAACATCACCCGAGTTTTTCGCAACGAGTGAATGCAGGTTTCATGCAGATTGTGGATCGTACTCACATCAGGTTACGTGTGTATGAACGCGGCGCTGGTGAAACCTTGTCCTGCGGCACTGGTGCGTGCGCTGCGGTAGTAGCCGGCATCCGTCGCGGCCTGTTAGAGGCGCGCGTGAATGTTGCTACGCACGGTGGGGTCTTGAACATTGCTTGGGCCGGAAATGACACACCGGTATTTATGACCGGGCCAGCGATTACAGTATTTGAAGGCGAAATAAATTTATAAGAGGACGACATGAAATCTGCAGACATCGCACTATATTTACAAAACAATCCCCAATTCTTTGCTGAATATGCCGACATGTTAGCGGAAGTCACTATCCCTCATCCTTACAGTGAACGCACCATTTCATTGAGTGAGCGGCAATTGCTGACTTTGCGTGAACAGAATAAAAGTCTGGAAAAAAAAATGCACGAGTTGGTAACGTTTGCTAAGGACAACGACGCATTACAACAAAAACTTCATCAATTCACCCTCGCCTTATTTGGTGCGCATGAACTGATGAGATTGCAGAATGTCATTACGCAGAATTTGCGTGATATTTTTGCCGTGCCACATTGTGTGTTACACCTTTGGAAAGGATTGCCTCCCAGCTTGGAAATACTGGACTTCGCTAACCAGCAAGTGGAACCTGTCTGTGTGCATCACGCTCTTCATGACACTTTGATCTGGTTTGGCGAAAGCGCGGCTCATTTGCATTCGTTTGCTTATTTACCGCTACGCGCGGACGATAAATCCATCGGCCTGTTAATATTGGCCAGTGAGGATGCGCAACGCTTTTATCCTGGCATGGGTACTATTTTCCTGCAGCGTATCGCGGAAATTGTGAGCAGCGCGTTACGCCCCACTTTATAAAACGATGTCAAACGGCACCGCACAACAGGCTACTGCACGCAACCAAGTCACACTGCACGGATTTCTCGACTATCTGCGCAACGAACGTCGTTACGCTCTCCTTACTGTTGAAAACTACTCCCGCGATATTTGCCGACTGTTTAAGCTTGCTGGTGCTACGCCATTAAATGAGCTCACAAATCACCAAATTCGCCGTTTCGTAGCTCAATTGCATGGTAGCGGTTTGGGTGGGAAGAGTCTGGCGCGCATGCTGTCAGCATGGCGTAGTTTTTATTATTTTCTAATACGTGACCACCAGTTCAAAAATAATCCGTGCATCGGACTGCGTGCTCCCAAATCGGCGCGTAATCTGCCGCACGCACTTTCTCCGGATGAAGCTGTGCGCATGGTGGAACTCCCAACAGCAGGGGACATTCTGTCGGTGCGCGACAAAGCGATGTTTGAGTTATTTTATTCTTCTGGCCTGCGCTTGGCGGAGCTGGTGAATCTCGATCCCGTTGCACTTGACTTTGCAGATGCATCTGTACGGGTTATCGGTAAAGGTGCCAAGACACGCATCATACCGCTGGGCAGCTATGCGATCTCCGCACTGCAAGCTTGGCTGGCGTTGCGCGGTCAATTGGCCAAACAGGATGAAACGGCGCTGTTCGTTAGCCGCAATGGTGGTCGCATAGGTTCACGCGCGGTGCAGTTACGCATGTCAGGCTGGGGCATCAAACAGGGCATCACCAGCGGTGTTCACCCACATTTGTTGCGACATTCGTTCGCATCTCATCTGCTGCAATCCAGCGGAGATTTAAGGGCAGTGCAGGAAATGCTTGGTCACGCCAGTATTTCTACTACGCAGGTGTACACTCATCTTGATTTTCAATACCTCAGCAAAATCTATGATGCAGCTCATCCGCGGGCCAAAAAAAGCACATGAAAAAAATTATTCTTAAGGTAAGAAGGGGGGAATCTCTTCTGCGTCGTTATCCCTGAATATTCTCCGGGGTATTTAAACATGTGGAAGGCTCACGTGCTGATGGTGACAGGGTACAAATAAACTCAACATAAGGCACTTTCCTAGCCTATGCAGCATACAGTGCACATGCACAAGTTGCTGCGAGAGTGTGGTCATGGCAAGCGGAGCAAAATATCAAGGATTTTAATCTGTTGGGTTTCAAGCTGCTTAGGCTCGGAGGAATGCTCGCCATCTCCTCTTTTTCCGGAGGAGTATGTGATGATCAATTCCAGAAAATTATTGCCGGTGCCGCTTGGATCGCAGAGGTGGTTGCGCACATAGTACACAAACTCTACGCTGCGCCAGATCAACCGATATCATTGAATTTCCCGCAAAAAGCATATCGCAAGGGCACTGGTAATGCGCGTGGAAGTTTAAGTGATGTTATGTTAGTAGGATTTATAAAGCTGCTGATTATTCTATCGGGAAGTGATGCTAAGAGAAGAGCAGTGGAACTGAATTGTTGATTCAGATTCGACAATGCAAACAATATTGTTTGCATTGGGCATTAATACTTACGCTGTTTCCTTCGCCCGCATTAGATTATTTCTTTACAGATAGCCAGTTCGAAATCATCTTTGCAATTACTATTGCATCGGGCGTTACAGTGGGACGCCCTGCCGCAGTTGAGGGTAAGGGCAGCTGACGACGATCCTCGATATAGAAACTAAGTGCGGTTTCCAGTGCCTCACTGGCATTCTGCAGTGCTTCGTCCTTATCATCACCTTGGGTAATGGCTTCGGGTACATCGGGAAAAGTCACTACAAAACCGCCATCCTTAGCAGATATCAATTCCACTGGGTATTCAAACATCACAAGCCCCCTAGTTTAACTCTAGCTGTTTCTTAATGTATTCGATGGTATCTATTTTAAGTTCCGTGCTGTGCATCGGCAGAACCGACTGGCGGCCGTTTAGAAACACCTTAATGTGAGTTCCTTGGCCTGGCTGAAAGGTGGCACCTTGTTTAACAAGCCATTGTTTAAATTCATTGCTATCCATCTGTTAAATATACCAGAAATACTCCTTATGGTCAACCTATTGCAACCGGCAGGGTGGAAAAAGATACAGTACAAGCGGTAGCAGCGAACCAGGATGCAGCCATGGTAGGTTGCCGACTCGGCACTTAATATATTGAATTTATTTAATGAGGCCTTGCCACTCATCGAGATGAAGGCATGGCTAGCGAACATGAGGATGATAATGAAGTGTTTTATCTGCTGAGTTACATTGCTGAGTTGAATCCAGATGTAATGCCAATCTTAAACTGGCAGAGTACCAGTATGGAACTCGATTAGAGCGGAACTTCGGCTTACCACGAAACATGCCATGATGGTCTCGTTGTGCTTAACATGGCGATAACATGGTTGATATAACTCTGGATTGTCGCTATAAAGCTGAGTATGGCTATTAACTTTTTACACAAGGATATTCTCAATGAATGATACCGTCATTAAACTTCTCTCTATTCAGGTTGGCATGCCTAAAACACTGGGCACGCCTAACGCCTCTGACTCCATGGATCAGGAGTGGAAGACCGGATTCTTTAAGGAGCGTGTGTCTGGCCCAGTTTGGGTCGGAACAACTAACTTGGCTGGAGACGGGCAAGCTGATCTTAGTAAACACGGTGGGCTTGATAAAGCGATTAATGTATATCCTTTCGAACATTATGCGTTCTGGCTCAATGATCTTGCTTTTAAAGAGTTGCCCAATGGCGCATTCGGAGAAAATCTTACCGTGTCAGGGATACAGGAAACGGAGGCATGTATTGGTGATGTTTACGAACTTGGTGATGCATTGGTACAGCTTTCTCAACCTCGTCAGCCATGCTGGAAGCTTTCTCGCCGATGGAGGATTCAGGATTTAGTCGCACGAGTCGTGCATGCAGGCAAAACAGGCTGGTATTTCCGCGTTCTGCGCGAGGGATACATTCAAGCCGGAGCGGAAATGGTATTGATTGAACGTCCTTATCCTCAGTGGACAGTTGAGACCGCGAATAACATAATGCGTAATCGCAAGGAAAGTTACGTAGCAGCACAGGCTCTGGCCGATTGCCCGGCGCTCTCGGGTAGCTGGAAGCTAACCTTGTCCCGAACGACCTCTACTGAAGTTGCAGCCGACACTTCAGCGCGGAATTTTCAATGAATACTTAATTTATATAGCCAAGAGTAATCAATAAAAGTTGACCGAGGCGCAGAAGATGCATAGGAAAACTGTTCCGCTTTAAAAACATTGGTGTAAAACAGTGCTAGATTACGGTGGACGAGAAGAGAATGGTTGCAGGCCCATGCACAGCAACCATTCCCCGTTTTGAAAGGAAGAGACGGGACAAGCAATTGATCACTAATCCGGTTGCATAAGTATACTTAACGCTGCTTGATAGTCGGGTTCATGCGTGATGTCGTCCACTAATTCTGCGTGCAACACGTGGTTATTTTCATCCAGTACCAGAACAGCACGTGCGGTTACGCCACGTAAGACAGAATCAGCAATCTTTACGCCGTAGTTCCGCATGAAATCACGTCCGCGCATTAGGGAAAGTGTGGTTACATTGTCCAATCCTTCAGCCACACAAAAACGACTCATGGCAAACGGTAGGTCGGCGGAAATCACCAGCACCACTGTGTTGTCGAGCTTGCTTGCCGCTTCGTTAAACTTGCGCGTAGAAGTGGCACACACGGCGGTATCCAAGCTAGGGACAATATTAAGAACCTTGCGCTTACCGGCAAAGTCTTTTAACGCCACGTCTTTCAGGTCTTTGTCCACGAGCGTGAATTCAGGGGCAGTCTGACCAACGGTTGGAAAGGTGCCAAACAACGTAATGGGCGTACCATTCAAGGTAACTGCAGCGTTATTTGAAGTTTCATTAGTCATGATTTTGCTTTCCTATTTGTTAAGGCATGTCACAGTGTATCATCTACATATGATTGTATTGGCGGACAACTACAAATCAGGTTTTTATCACCACGGACATTGTCAACACGGGCAACAGTTGGCCAAAATTTGTTGTCTTGGACCCACTTTAATGGATAAACTGCTTTTTCGCGCGAGTAGCTGTGTGTCCAATTGCTCGTGAGAGCTGACTTTGCCGTATGCGGTGCATTTTTAATTACGTTATCTTCTTTATCCGCTTCACCAGTAATGATTTCGTCAATTTCTTTACGTATAGAAATCATAGCAGAGCAAAAACGATCTAATTCTTCTTTTGATTCACTTTCAGTTGGTTCAATCATTAATGTATCGGGTACCGGGAATGATACTGTCGGTGCATGATAGCCATAATCCATTAATCGCTTTGCTATATCATTTACTTCAACTCCAGCTTCTCGTTTAAATGCAACACAAGCTAAAATCATTTCGTGCGCGCAACGTCCATTTG